>JBIKOZ010000040.1:0-8608 GCA_044357745.1 Limnohabitans sp.
CGAATTGGCCAAGCGGCAGCCCAATGCATGCATCGAGATGCAGTCGAGCACCACCGCCAGTGGCCCCACTTGGCCCAATGGTTGCCACATCTGTGAAGTTGAAGTCAACCCACTCACTGGGGAAACACAGGTCGTCTCGTACACCTCTGTGAACGATGTGGGCCGCATTGTGAACCCCATGATTGTGGAAGGCCAGCTTGATGGCGGTGCTGTGCAGGGCATGGGGCAAGCCCTTTTAGAAGCCATGGTCTACGACCCCGATAGCGGGCAGCTGGTCACTGGCAGTTTGATGGACTATGCCGCGCCGCGGGCTGACATCATGCCGCAAATGTTCCACACCTTTACCAACCAAAGCGTGCCAAGCACCAATAATGTGCTTGGCGTGAAGGGCGTGGGTGAGTTGGGCACCATTGGCGCCACCCCCTGCGTGGTCAATGCTGTGGCAGATGCCTTGGCCAGGAACGGTCACGCACCAAAATGCTCTACCCTGCAAATGCCTCTCACGCCATTCAGGCTTTGGGAATTTCTACAGGCGGCCTGATAAATATTTTCATTGAATGTCAATGTGATTGAAAAAATTTGTCATAATTTCAAATACGTTTTACCTTTTTATAAAATCAATTCATGTTTTCCAAGTCGGGCTCCTCCTCCGCAAACGCTTATTTGCGTTTTTTACAAAAGGCAAAAACCATCCAAAAACTACCCTATGGACCCTTGCTCGATGCCAATGAAAAGGCATTGCTAGAGGAAGTTGTCTTGAATTGGTTTGAAAAAAAACCCATGACAGTTCGGGAAGCCATCAACTTGTCAGCGCTTGGCTCCCCTGCGACTTTGCACAAACGCATCACACGTTTGCGCCAAAGAGATTTTTTGGTAGCATTCAACCAGCAGGATGACAAGCGCGCCAAGTTTCTAATTCCCACTCAAAAAACGCTTTCTATGTTTGGCGATTTTGGCAAGAAAATGAACTCGGCACTCACCTCCCCTGTGTGAGCCAGCCTTTTCCCATCGCTTGAATCAGCGATCTGCCAAAAACAGCGCCTGCAAGTCGCTCAGAAAATCAAAGCCCCTGTCTGTGGGCCACACTCTGGCCAAATCTCTGGCGATCAGCCCCTTGGCTTCCGCCTCTGCTAAAGCTTTTTGAATGGCCGTCATGGCAAGCCCGGTACGGGCCATGTAATCGGCCAGACTGAAGCCCTCTTTCAAGCGCAGCGCATTCAACATGTATTCAAACGGCAACTCCTCGCGCTGCACTTCATCGTGCTGCGTGGCAGGCTCTCCCTTTAGCGCTTGCGCCATGTAAAGCTGGGGCTCCCTAAAGCGCACCTGCCGCACAATGCGATGCGCAAAACTCAGCTTGCTGTGCGCGCCAGCACCAATGCCCAAGTAATCGCCAAACTGCCAATAGTTCAGGTTGTGCCAACACCTGTGGCCAGGCTTGGCGTAGGCCGATACCTCATAACGTTGCAGGCCCTGTGCCCCCGTCATTTCCGTGATCAAGTCCATCATTTCATAGGCATCATCATCCGCCGGCAAAAGAGGCGGATGTTTGGCAAACAATGTGTTGGGCTCAATGGTCAGGTGATAAATGGAAATATGGGGCGGCTTCAAGCTCAGGGCGACTTCAATGTCTTGCATTAAATCGGTCCGTGTTTGTCCCGGCAAGGCATACATCAAATCTAAGTTGAAGGTCTCAAAAGCTGACTGCGCTTCCTCAACCGCTGCCATGGCTTGGTCGCGGTTGTGAACTCGGCCCAGGGCTTTCAAATGCGCATCGTTGAAGCTCTGCACGCCAATCGACAAACGCGTCACACCCGCTGCACGAAAGGCTTTGAAGCGATCCTTTTCAAAAGTGCCTGGGTTGGCTTCCAAAGTAATTTCAGCCTCGGCCTCTAAGGGCAAGCGAGCACGAATGCCGCTGATCAAACGGTCAATGCTGGCGGGGTCAAACAAGCTCGGTGTACCGCCTCCCAAAAAAACACTGTGCACCGGACGCCCCCAAATCAGGGGCAGACTGGTTTCTAAATCTGCGAGCAAGGCATCGATGTATCGAGCTTCGGGCATACCTTGCGCGTTGTCTCGCCACTCGTGCGAATTGAAATCACAGTAAGGGCATTTTTTGATGCACCAGGGCAGGTGAACATAAAGCGACAAGGGCGGCAAAGACTGCAATTGCAGCAGGCCTGGCCGCATGGCATGCACCACGTCAAAGGCTTGTTGCATTCAAAGACCCCAGCGCTCACGCATCAGTGCCACCATGGCTTGTGAAGATCGGCCGCGATGGCTGTTGGCGTTCTTGACCTCCACAGGCAACTGCGCAAAAGTTTTGCCAAACTCGGCCAAGAACAACACGGGGTCAAATCCAAACCCATGACTGCCAATGGGTTCACGCGCAATGTCGACCACCACACGGCCCACGGCAACCAGGGGCTCGGGGTCCCATGCACTTCTCACTGCAACCAAGGTGCTTACCATGGCCGCTCGCCGATTTTGAACAGTGGCCATTTGTTCAAGCACAGCCTTCACATTGTTGGCGTCTGATTTTTCATAGCCAAACTGGGTGCAATAGTAGGCGGTATCAACACCCGGCAGCCCGCCAAAAGCATCGATGCACAAACCCGCATCATCGGCCACTGCAGGCAAGCCACTGTGCAAGGCGGCATGACGTGCTTTGGCCAATGCATTCTCTACAAAAGTTTTGAAGGGCTCTTCGGCTTCCGAAATGTTCAACTCAGACTGACGCACCAACTGCACATTGAGTTCGCCAAACATGGTCTGCAACTCGGCCAATTTCCCTGCATTGTTTGAGGCCAGCACCATTTTCATGGCTTCAAACTCCAGCGTGTACGTGTGTTTGACGTGATTTCTTTTGGAGCTGCACCAACTCTGCAATGCCTTTTTCTGCCAAAGCCAGCAAGCTGTCCATTTCTTTGCGCGTGAAGGCCACACCCTCAGCGGTGCCCTGCACTTCAACAAAATTGCCTGCACCGGTCATGACCACATTCATGTCGGTATCGCAAGAAGAATCTTCTGTGTAATCCAAATCAAGGAGTGCAGTGCCCTCTTTGAGCCCCACAGAAATAGCGGCCACCGAATCCAAAATAGGCGACTCATTTAACTTACCTTGACGGATCAACCAATCTACCGCATCTTGGGCCGCCACAAAGGCACCCGTGATGCTGGCAGTGCGTGTACCACCATCGGCTTGAAGCACATCGCAATCGAGGTGAATGGTTCGTTCACCTAATTTCTTCAAATCAAAGACAGCGCGCATGGAGCGCCCGATCAGTCGCTGAATTTCTTGAGTTCGGCCGCTTTGTTTGCCGCGTGCGGCTTCTCTGTCACCTCGCGTATGCGTTGCGCGCGGCAACATGCCATATTCGGCAGTCACCCAACCTTCGCCACTGCCCTTTTTGTGTGAAGGCACCTTTTCTTCAACCGAGGCCGTACACAAGACACGTGTGTCACCAAACTCAATCAGAACAGACCCTTCTGCATGGACCGTGTAGCCGCGGGTGATGCGCACCTGGCGAAGTTGATCTTGGGTACGGCCGTGTGCTCGAGCAGATTCTTTAACAATGTTGGCGTTGGTCATGTTGAGGTACTGATTAAGTTTGAGATAATTGGGGATGTGCTACGGGCTTTGAGATCTGGCCCCATTGATCAGCTGTTTTAAACTGCTGCACCCTAGAAAGAATACATGCCAGTTTACAGTATGACCGGTTATGCCAGCGTGCAATCGAGCACGCCCGCCACAGAAGGCAATGCCGAGTCTTCGTCGTCCCCCTCGGTTCGTTTTGGTCTGGAAATTAGATCCGTCAACAGCCGTTTTCTTGACCTGAGTTTTCGCCTTCCAGACGAGTTAAGGCACACCGAGCCAGCGCTGCGAGAACACATTACCCAGCACATCAAGCGCGGCAAAGTAGAGGTCCGTGCGGTTTATCACAGCAGCCAAGACAATGAGCTGACCGACCCTTCAATAGGGTCTCTGCAAAAACTTTTGAGCTTACAAAACAAAATTCAAAGCTGGCTGCCCGGTGCCCGCGACCTGAGTGTTTCAGACGTCATCAAACTCGCTTCGCACGAAAAGTCAGGTTTGGGCTTGAACGAAGCTGACCTGATGCCCTTGGCCGCTCAGGCCGTCAAGTCTTTGAAAGATGCGCGCGCCCGCGAAGGCGCCCGGTTGGCGGAGATGCTGCAAGACCGAATTGGCCAGTTGCGTAAATTGGCCGACCAAGCCGCCCCCTTGCTACCGCAATTGGTTGAGCAACAACGCCAGCGATTTATCGATCGATGGAACGAAGCCATGGCTTTGTCAGAGGGCAATGTGTCTTCTGACGTGGCCAAAGACCGTGCGCTCACAGAAGCCACCGCCTTCGCCATTCGAATTGATGTGGCCGAAGAACTCACCCGACTGGCCTCACACTTAGATGAAATCAGCCGCTTGATCAAAAAAGGGGGCGACATTGGTAAGCGCCTGGACTTCCTCATTCAGGAGTTGCACCGTGAGGCCAATACGCTGGGCTCAAAGTCGGCCGCGCTTGAACTGACCAAAATCTCTGTTGACATGAAGGTCCTCATCGAGCAAATGCGAGAGCAAGTGCAAAACATCGAATAAGTACGGCCCAGCCTTCACATCAAGCCCCAGACACCATTACACTCCTTGCCATGGAATATCCTGGAAACCTCTACGTTGTAGCCGCCCCCAGTGGCGCGGGCAAATCCAGCTTGGTCAAGGCCCTGATGGAACTTGACAACCGCGTTTTGCCCTCGGTCTCCCACACCACACGAGCGCCCCGCGGCCAAGAAAAACACGGCCGCGAATATTTCTTTGTTCCCGAACAAGAATTTGATGCCATGGTGGCCGCCGATGCCTTTGTAGAGTGGGCCAATGTGCACAGCCACCGCTATGGCACTTCCAAAAAAATGCTGGAAGAGCGCATGGCCCAAGGCTCTGACGTGATTTTGGAAATTGACTACCAGGGTGCCATCCAAATGCAACGGATGTACGCCAATGCCATCCTGATTTTCATTCTGCCCCCCAGCTGGGAAGAATTGCGCAGCCGTTTGGAGCGCCGAGGCGAGGACAGCACCGAAACCATTGAATTACGCCTTCAAAATGCGGCCATTGAGCTGGCCCAGGTCAAACAGTTTGACTTCGTTATAATCAACGAAGTCTTCGATCGCGCCTTGTTTGACCTCAAGGCCATCGTGCACGCTCAGCGACTGAAATATGCAGTTCAGCACCGAGCCCGTGCCGAAACTTTCGAATCCCTCCACATCACCTGATTTTTTTACCGGAGACCGTCATGGCCCGCATCACTGTTGAAGATTGCTTGGAACAGATCCCTAACCGTTTCCAATTGGTATTGGCCGCTACATACCGCGCCCGCATGCTGAGTCAAGGTCACACACCCCGCGTTGAAAGCAAAAACAAGCCAGGCGTCACGGCGCTGCGTGAAATTGCAGCCGGCAAAGTTGGTTTGGAAATGCTCAAAAAAGTAAACTAATTTCTACATACGGCCAAGCCCCTGTGGTTTGGCCCGAGAGGCCCCAAAGTTTCAAGACTTGGGGCTTTTTCACGTCTGAGCGACTCGCGTTACATTTGAGTCATGCGCGCAGCTTTTTCATCTATTTTTCACAAGCCCGGTAGTACTTCAATACCTGGAAAGCGCGACAACGCTCACAACATTCAAGTCGGCACCCCCACCGCAAGTGCCGCCAATGCCGCTGCCGCCAGCTTCGCGGCCTTGGTCGCTCAACTCGACTACCTGTCAACATCTGATGTTGAGTTGGTGCGCAAAGCCTATCGATTTGCAGACGAGGCCCACCTCGGTCAGCTGCGCAAGAACGGCGAGCCCTACATTACCCACCCCATTTCTGTCGCCTCACAATGCACCGAGTGGAAGCTCGATGCGCCCGCCCTGATGGCGGCCTTGATGCACGACGTCATTGAAGACTGCGGCGTCACCAAAGCAGACCTGATTCAAAAGTTTGGCTCTTCAGTGGCCGATTTGGTCGATGGCCTGACCAAGCTGGACAAACTTGAGTTCAACACGCGCGAAGAAAATCAAGCCGAATCATTTCGAAAAATGTTGCTGGCCATGGCGCGCGATGTGCGCGTCATCTTGATTAAATTGGCAGATCGCACCCACAACATGCGCACCATGGCGGAAATGCCACGCGAAAAGTGGGCGCGCATTTCCTCAGAAACATTAGAGATCTATGCACCCATTGCTCACCGCTTAGGTTTGAATCAAACTTACCGTGAGTTGCAAGATTTGGCCTTTCGACATTTGAAGCCTTGGCGCTATGCCATTTTGTCAAAGGCGGTGGCAAAGGCTCGCAATCGTCGGCGCGATTTAATTCAAAAAGTACAAGGTGAATTAGAAGCAACCTTTTCGCAAGCTGGCATTCAAGCGCAGATAACGGGTCGTGAAAAAACCCTTTTTTCCATTTATAAAAAAATGGATGGCAAACACCTGAGCTTTGCCCAAGTCACCGACATTTATGGCTTCAGACTCATCGTGCCTTCGGTCATTGATTGCTACACGGCACTGGGTATCCTGCACCAAATGTACAAGCCTGTGCCTGGCCGATTTAAAGATCACATTGCCATCGGCAAAGTCAATGGTTACCAATCCTTGCACACCACCCTGGTCGGCCCCTCCGGTGTCAACGTTGAATTTCAAATGCGCACGGAATCTATGAATGTGGTGGCTGAGTCTGGCGTGGCGGCTCACTGGCTTTACAAGGACAATGAAACCGGCAGCAAGGAATCTGAGCGCCTAGGCACTCAATGGTTGCAATCTCTCTTAGACATTCAAAAAGAAACTCGCGATGCCTCTGAGTTTTGGGATCACGTCAAGGTTGATTTGTTCCCAGATGCTGTTTATGTGTTCACGCCAAAAAGTCAAATCATGTCGATGCCAAGAGGCGCCACTGTGGTTGATTTTGCCTACATGATTCACAGCAATTTGGGCGATCATTTGGTTACTGCCAAGATCAACAATCAACAAGTTCCCCTGCGCACAGAGTTGAAAAACGGCGACATTGTCGAAGTCATGACGACGCCTGATTCATCGCCCAATCCATCTTGGCTTGGCTTTGTCAGAACTGGACGTGCTCGCTCCAGAATCCGTCATCACCTTAAAACCATGGCGCACAGCGAATCCATGGACTTAGGCTTGAAACTTCTCACGCAAGCCTTGCGCGCAGAAGGCTTCGAGAAGCTACCCGATGCGCCAGCACGCCACCAAGCCCTGTGGGAAAAAGTATTTCGCTTTACAGGCAATAAAAATCGCAGCGACTTGTTGGTCGATGTCGGCCTTGGCAAACGCATTGCCAGTATTGTGGCCAAACGCATTTCTGCGCTGCTGTCTGAAATGGGTGAGAAACCCGATCCTCTGCTCATGACCCGCGAGCGTTTCATGACCAACGACACGGTGTCTCAAGGCGCCATCTTGCTGGATGGTACTGAAAACGCATCGGTGGTTTATTCAACATGCTGCCACCCCCTACCGGGCGACAAAATCATTGGCTACTTGGGACGCGGCGAAGGCTTGGCAGTGCACACCAACGATTGCAGCGTGGGTTTAAAACTCCAACAAAAAGACAGTGAGCGTTTTATTGGCGTCGAGTGGTCGGACGAGCCTCTGCGTCATTTTGAAACCAACATACGCGTCACGGTGGTCAATACAAAAGGTGTGCTGGCACGAGTGGCCGGCACCTTGGCCGATTCAGAGGTCGATATTGTCCACGTTGAAATGGGCCAAGCCAGTGCACAAGACGCCGCTGAAAACACCTTCATTATTTCTGTGCGCGACCTCAGCCACTTAGACACTGTGCTGAAGAATTTGAAGCGCACGCCCGCTGTGTTAAATGCTGAACGCATTACCCACAGAGGACGCGGTCAGATGACGCCCGAAGGCTAAAAACCAAGGCACTAGTTGCCAGCAGGTTGCGGGTATGTGACCTCTAGAACTTCAATTTCTCGCCAACCCTGTGGCGTGACCAACTTCAATACATCGCCCGTGCTTGACTTGAGCAGGGTGCGCGCAATGGGCGACACCCATGTGACCTCGCCCTTTAAACTGTCGGCTTCGTCAATACCGCGAATGGTGACTGTGCGTTCTGCCCCACTCTCCTCGACATATTTCACGGTGGCACCGAAAAAGATCTGGTCTTTGCCATGATGCACACTGGGGTCTGTGACCTCGGCAATTTCAAGACGCTTGGTTAAAAAACGAATGCGTCGGTCGATTTCGCGCAAGCGTTTTTTACCGTAGATGTAGTCACCGTTTTCAGAGCGGTCGCCGTTGCTGGCAGCCCAGTGAACAATTTCGACCACCTTGGGGCGTTCGTCGTCCATGAGCGTGAACAGTTCGACTCGCAAATCGGCATAGCCCTTGGGCGTGATGTAATTGCGCCCGCCTGCAGGCATTGGCGGCAGACTGGGGTCCTCGCCATCATCATCGGCATCTGTTTCGCGGGTAAACGCTTTGCTCATGTGCTTGAGAGTTAAAAAATGGGAACTTTGAAAGGATATGGCCAGGCAGCACAAAGAAAAACAGCTTAGAGGCGTAAGCCTCTAAGCTGTGTTCTAGTT
>JBIKOZ010000041.1:0-8572 GCA_044357745.1 Limnohabitans sp.
ACTGGATCCATATTCCCGTGGGTTACTTGTATTGCATTGGCAATCCGCGCACCGATTGGCTTTATCAAACTGAAGCGACGCCAGGCTTAAATGGTCGAACTTTAAAATATCCACGCGGGAAAGTACTGGGCGGCTGCAGCAGTATCAACGGCATGATTTACATGCGCGGACAATCGCGTGATTACGATCATTGGGCCCAGTTAACCGGCGATGCAAATTGGCAATGGCAAAACTGCCTTCCCTACTTTAAATTTCACGAAGACCACCATCAAGGCGCATCGGCAGCGCATGGTGCCAAAGGCATCGCGCCCTATTTGTTACAAAGTGACGCCCATGGTGACAGCGCGTCAACCGACTATTTCAAGTTGTTAAAAGCTCGGCAAGCCGGGGGGGAGTGGCGCATTGAAAAGCAGCGCCTCAGCTGGGGTGTTTTGGATGCCTTTTCGCTAGCGGCCCAACAAGCCGGTGTTCCCGCTACCTCAGACTTCAATCAAGGCAACAACGAGGGTGTTGGCTACTTTGACGTCAATCAAAAACAGGGTTGGCGGTGGAATACGGCACAAGCTTTTCTTCGCCCCACCTGCTATGCGCGTCCCAACTTTGAGCTTTGGACACAAGCCCAAGTGGCAGGGCTGGTGATCGAGCAAGATGCCGATGGCGGCAAGCGCTGCAGCGGCGTCAAGGTTTGGGATGGTCACCAAATGGTCACTGCCACAGCCACACGTGAAGTCGCCCTCAGTGCGGGCAGCATTGGTTCTGCACACATCTTGCAACTCTCTGGCATTGGTCCGGCCCAAGAATTAGCGTCACACGGCGTTCAACCACGCCATGACTTGCCTGGCGTTGGTGCTAATTTGCAAGATCATTTGCAAATTCGTTCGGTTTACAAAGTGAAGAACGCCAAAACACTGAACACTCTGGCCAACAGCTGGTGGGGCAAAGCCAAAATTGGTCTTGAATACGCCATGTCACGGACAGGCCCGATGAGCATGGCGCCCAGTCAGTTGGGGGCCTTTACCAAAAGCGACCCGCAAAAAGAGTGGGCCAACATTCAATACCATGTGCAGCCCTTGAGTCTGGATGCATTTGGTGAGCCCTTGCACGACTTCCCCGCGATCACAGCGAGTGTGTGCAATCTCAACCCAAGCAGTCGCGGCAAGGTTTCTTTAAAAAGCGCAAACTTCAATGAAGCCCCCGCCATTGCACCCAATTACCTCAGTACTGACGAAGACCGAAAAGTGGCCGCCGACAGTTTGCGTGTCACGCGCCGCATCATGTCGCAAGCCGCCATGGCTCCCTTTGCCCCGGAAGAGTTCAAGCCTGGCGTTCAGTACCAATCTGACGACGAGTTGGCCAGACTGGCTGGCGATATTGCCAGCACCATCTTTCACCCTGTTGGGACAACGCGCATGGGTCAAGATGATGACCCGATGGCCGTGGTCAACAGTCGCCTTCAAGTGCGCGGTGTGCGCGGCTTGCGCATAGTGGACGCAGGTGTCATGCCCACCATCACCAGCGGAAACACCAACAGCCCCACGCTCATGATTGCTGAAAAAGCAGCGCATTGGATGGTGCAAGACGCGCAAGCTGCCTGAGCACATGACAGCCTCTCAGCCACGGGAAATCCCTGATGGCACAACAGTTTGAAGACCGCTACATTTCATTCACTCGATGAACTGCTGTTTGGGTTCGTTTTGAGGGCAGAGGAGACACCCAAACTAATCGAACCTAAACATCCAAACGAGATGTGACTTTTTACAAGCGTCGCGCAAGCGGCGCTTTTTTTTCATGGAAATATTAATCGTCTCTCTGGCTTCGCTGTTTGCCGGCATGGTCGATTCAATTGTTGGCGGGGGCGGCCTCATTCTCGTTCCCGCACTTTTCGCCACATTCCCTTCTGCGCCCCCTGCCACCCTACTTGGATGCAATAAAAGTGCGTCTATTTGGGGCACCTCATGGGCCACCTACCAATTCAGTCGCAAGGTTGACATGCGCTGGTCTGCACTGGTTCCCGCTGCCGCAGCAGGCGTGGTGGGCGCCTTAATGGGGGCGTGGGCCGTGACTGAAATTGATCCCAGCTTTCTCAGACAAGTCCTGCCTTTTCTATTGATCGCTCTTCTGGTTTACACCTTGGCCAAAAAAGAAATGGGCCAAATCCATGCGCCGCTGTTTAAAGGTCGGCAAGAAGCCATCATTGGAGCCCTGATGGGCTTGCTCATCGGGTTTTACGATGGTTTTTTTGGGCCTGGCGCAGGTAGCTTTTTTGTTTTTGCCTACGTGCGCGTATTGGGTTATGACTTTTTGAATGCCTCTGCCAGCGCCAAATTGATGAACACCGCCACGAACCTTTCTGCTTTGGTTTTGTTCACACTTCAGGGCCATGTGTGGTGGCACCTGGCGTTGCCCATGGCCATTGCCAATGTGGTGGGCAGTTTAGTCGGTACGCGCCTAGCGCTGAAGCACGGCGCAGGTTTTGTGCGCTATGTCTTTATCGCCGTTGTCGGTGCTTTGATTTTGAAAACGGGTTATGACAGTTTCTTCCGCGTGATTTAAGTCAAGACATTCACGGGCACGCGCGAAGACAAGCCGCACATCAATTCATAACCGACGGTGCCCGCACTCAAGGCCACCTCATCGATTGAAATGCACGCACTTTCCAAGTTCGCACTCGGGGCTTGTTGTGGCAACCCCCAAAGCGTCACTTCACTGCCTAAACCTGCCTGGGGCAAATCGGTGATGTCAACTGTGATCATGTCCATGCTCACGCGGCCGACTGTTCGCGTGCGGACACCGTCTACGCCAATCGGCGTCCCTGAGGGTGCACTGCGCGGATAACCATCGGCATAGCCGCAGGCGACCACGCCAATGCGCATGGCGCGATCGGCCACAAAAGTAGAGCCATAGCCGACGGTGTCGCCCGCTTGCAAATGTTGAATGCCAATGATGTCCGCGTTCAAACTCATCACCGGTTTCAATTGCCAAGCAGCGGCACTGTTCGCAGGATAGTCAGGGGAGCTGCCATACAAGGCAATGCCAGGTCGAACCCAATCGGCACGCACGTTCAGTGCTTTGCCGTGTCGCAATGCTGCCGCACTGTTGGACAAGCTTCGCTCACCGGAAAGGTCGTGCGTAAATTCCGCAAAAATGCGCAGGGCCGCTTCAATGCCTTTGTCGCCATCGGCATCACTGAAATGTGTCATCAGTGAGATTTCATCCACCTGCGGCAACGCATTCAATCGGGTCCAAGCCGCACGGAATGCCTGCGGCACAAAGCCCAATCGGTTCATGCCCGTGTTCATTTTGAGAAAAACGCGGTGCGGATGATGGGTTTTGTGCACTGCCAACATGTCGATTTGCGCTTCTGAATGAACGACATGCCACAAATTAAGCCGAGAGCAAAGCTCAAGATCACGGGTTTCAAAAGCGCCTTCAAGCAAGAGAATGGGGCCCCGCCACCCCAGCTGACGCAAACGCTCTGCCTCTGACAAATCAAGTAAGGCAAAACCATCTGCTGCTCGGAAGCCCTCAAAAACTTGGTCAAGGCCATGGCCATACGCATTGGCCTTGACCACGGCCCAAACCAAAGAATCTGGGACGGATGCTTTGATCTGCGCCAAGTTGTGGCGCAGGGCGTTGATATCGAGGGTGGCCTGAATCGGTCTTGGCATGTCGGATCGCTACAAAACGGTGATCGTATCTCGGGAAGAAGCCTAGATTGTGGCACTACAGGCCGTGATATAACCGAAACTTACGGCAACCCAAGAAAAAGCTTGTGTCGCTTTGATCTGTTTCAAACCCATCGAATTTGGCCCTATGCCCTATCGAATCACTGCATGATTTCATGAAGCGCGGCTTTTACACCATCATGTCGGCCCAGTTTTTCAGTTCACTGGCCGACAACGCACTCTTTGTTGCGGCCGTTGAACTGATTCGGATCAGTGGTGGTGCCGAATGGGAGCGTGCCGCCTTGGTGCCCATGTTTGCCTTGTTTTATGTGGTGCTTGCACCCTTTGTGGGGGCCTTCGCAGACTCTCGTCCCAAGGGCGAGGTCATGTTCCTGAGCAACGCCATCAAAGTGGTGGGCTGCCTGATGATGTTATTTGGCACGCACCCCCTGTTGTCCTACGCCATTGTGGGCTTGGGCGCTGCCGCTTATTCGCCCGCCAAATATGGCATCCTGACTGAGTTGTTGCCCTCATCACAGCTGGTCAAGGCGAATGGCTGGATCGAAGGTTTAACCATCGCCTCCATTATTTTGGGCGTGCTGGTAGGTGGCCAACTGGTGGGCGCCCATGTTTCAGAATACCTGTTGAGTTTCGACTTCCCCATGATCGAAACGGGGGTTGATACGGCCCCGGAAGCCGCTATTTTGCTGCTCATTACTTTTTACGCCTTGGCCGCATGGTTCAACACACGCATCCCCGAAACCGGTGTGGCCATGCGTGACATGCCCAAAAACAAACTGGCCCTGTTGCCTGATTTTTGGGATTGCAACACCCGTCTCTGGAAAGACCGCTTGGGTCAAATTTCATTGTCGACAACCACTTTGTTTTGGGGCGTCTCTGGCAATTTGCGCTATATCGTGTTGGCATGGAGTGCTGCCGCCTTGGGTTACTCCACCACACAAGCCTCCAGCTTGGTCGGCGTGGTGGCCATTGGCACGGCGGTCGGCGCCGTGGTGGCCTCTGTGCGCATGAAGCTTCATGAAGCCCCAAGTGTCATCCCCTTGGGTATTGGCATGGGCCTGCTGGTCATCGGCATGAACTTCATTGACAATGTTTGGGTTGCAGCGCCATTCCTCATTTTGCTTGGCGCCTTAGGTGGCTTCTTGGTCGTTCCGATGAATGCGCTGCTGCAGCACCGCGGCCACAACCTCATGGGTGCTGGCCGCTCCATTGCGGTTCAAAACTTCAATGAGCAAGCTTGTATTTTGTTGTTGGGTGGTCTTTACAGCTTCTCAACCGGCATGGGCTTATCGGCATTTGGCGCCATCACGGCATTTGGTTTTGTGGTGGCCAGTTTCATGTGGCTCATCAAGCGTTGGCACGATCGCAACATGCGTGATCACAGCGCCGTCATGACGCATTTGATCGATGTCGCCAAGAACGACAACCATCACTGATAAACCATTGCGCCCTTTTCATTTTTTCGCTCTTTGCGCACGCTGCTTCCCAAGGCCCCATGGACAAGCCCGAGAAGCTAGCCAGCGACATTGAGGCTGCTTTGGCTCTTTGACAAAGCCTCGTCAACCAACTCTACCCAGTGTCGTACGGGAATCTCCGAGCCACTTTGCAAGTGGGTGATGCAACCAATGTTGGCACTCAAAATGGCCGTGGGCAGCAACTTGTTCAACTGGTCTAATTTACGATCACGCAAGGTAGAGGCTGTCTCCGCTTGCAACACGGAATAGGTGCCCGCAGAGCCGCAACACAAATTAGATTCGAACTCTGTCAGGCGCAGCTTGAAACCCAACTGGCCGAGCTGCGCTTCAACGCCGCCCTTCAATTGTTGGCCATGCTGCAAAGTGCAAGGCGGGTGATACGCTAGCAAACCTGTTTCAGCGATCACCTCTGCATTGAGTCGTTTTTTGAGTTCTGGCAAACACAAAGGCAACAGCTCACTCAAGTCGCGCGTGAGCTCAGAGATGCGCTTGGCCTTGTCAGAATACTGCGCGTCATGTTGCAGCAAGTGGCCATAATCTTTGACCGTCACGCCACAGCCAGAAGCATTCATGACGATGGCTTCCACACCCTGCTCGACCCATGGCCACCACGCGTCAATGTTATGACGCATGTGGTCAAGGCCACCCGCTTGATCATTCAAGTGAAATTTAAGCGCGCCGCAGCATCCTGCAGAGGGGGGCACCACCACTTCAATGCCACAGGCATTGAGCACACGTGCGGTGGCAGTGTTGATGTTGGGCATCATGGCTGGCTGAACACAACCCGCCAGCATCAAAACTTTGCGGGCATGTTGGGTGGTCGGCCAAGCCCCCGCATTTTGGGGTGCAGGCACCTTGGCCTTGAGGGCCGCAGGCATCAAGGCACGAACGCTTTGGCCTAATTTCATGGCCGGTGCAAAAAGGGACGATGTGAGTCCCTCCTTCAAAGCCCAGCGAAGCGCACGCTCTTTGATCGGACGCTGTACTTTGGCGTCCACCACTTTGCGCCCCAGATCTACCAAATGGCCGTACTGCACGCCAGAGGGGCACGTGCTTTCACAATTGCGGCAAGTGAGGCATCGGTCTAAATGCAATTGTGTTTTGCGAGTGGGCTCTACACCTTCTAAGACTTGCTTCATGAGATAGATACGCCCTCTTGGGCCGTCTAATTCATCGCCCATCAATTGATAGGTGGGGCACGTTGCGTTACAAAATCCACAATGCACGCACTGGCGCAAAATAGCCTCGGCCTCTTGGCCGAGCACGGTGTTTTGAAACTCTGGTGCCAGTTGGGTTTGCATGTTGAACCTCAGAAATGCGCGTTAATTCTTCGCGGACCAAAGATGCCTGCCGGATCAAACTCATTTTTGAGTGCATGTTGAATGCGCTGCTGGACGGTGTCTAGCGGCGTGATCACTGCGGCGGGCGATACTTGTTCGGCCGTCGCTTGTTGAGGCCTTCTAAAAAGTGTGGCCTGGCCGCCCACTTGGGCTGCGGCTTGCCGAATAGCTTGCGCGTCACTGAGGGGCGCCCAAATCCAGCGCTGTGCGCCATGCCATTCAATCAAGGGCGCGGTTGCAGTTCGCGGCAATGACAAGACCGGGGCTGTTTGCGGTACGGAAAACCGCCATAAAGCAAGCTCGCTTGAAGTGGCATTTTCCGTAAAGTAAGGAAGGCGCTGGTCACGTGCTGAGCGCCAGTCTTTGACGGCCAATTCAGCGGCTTGCTCAACGAGTTGACTGTTCAAGGCCGCCACATCTTGTGACATGCGAATTTTGGCAGCCTCCACGGCAGCATGAGCGCCGCGCAATCTCAGGAATAACATGTCAGGTGCACCCGACGCGGTGGTGTCTTTCACCCAACAACTTGCGTTCAGTGGCAGCGGCTGGCCACCCCATTGGTGCAGCAAGTTGAGCGCTTGGTCTTGTGGCAACTGACACATGAAATAAGCTTCGGCAGGCGCGACCGGCAAAACCTTAAGGGAAACTTCAGTGATCAAACCCAGGGTGCCCCAACTGCCCGCAAGCAATCTGCTGACGTCATAACCCGCCACATTTTTCATCACCTGCCCACCAAAGGTCAGGTGCTCGCCACGGCCATTGATAAAGCGCAAGCCCAAAACAAAGTCCCGGACAGCGCCTACACTGGCGCGGGCAGGCCCACTCAACCCTGCGGCAACCATGCCGCCTACGGTGGCATGCCGTGAATCGTTTTCCCGATGAAAGTGCGGCGGCTCAAAAGCCAAGCACTGCCCCTTCTCGGCCAATGCATTTTCCAAATCAAGCAAGGATGTGCCTGCAGCAACAGTAACGACTAACTCACTGGGCTCGTATTGCAAGATGCCGTGGAGTCCGCGAGTTTCCAACAACTCGCCTTCCAGGCACTCCCCATAGAAATCATGGCTGCCTGATCCGTGAATCCGAAATGTTTTTCGCTGCCCGGCCGGCGCAGTGGCGGCGGCACGAATCGAGGCCAATACTTGTTCCAAATCTGGATACGCGTTCGAAGCAGCAGAATCGTATTGGCTTGGCGTGTGACTGTCATTCATGGCGTCATGTTAAACGGCCGCGCGTACTTTGTCAGAAGTCATCGACAAAATTATGTCAATTCAGTTTTTGAAAAAACACACAGGTAACCCAGGTGTTTCAAGGCGGATTGCGAAAATACAGCCAGAATCTGGCAGGGCCTGCAGCTCCTCCGGACTTCGGCCATGCGCAGAAGTTGTGATGAACAAAGTGCGCAAGTCTTCGCCCCCAAAGCAAGGCATGGTGGGGCACTGAACTGGCGTTTCAATGAAAGCGACGCAAGCCCCACTGGGTGCAAATTTAGCCAAGCGACGGCCCTCATACATGGCGGCGTAGTAGAAACCTTCCGCATCGACTGCCGCACCATCAGGCCGCCCCACATAGGCCAAGGCTTCGGCAGTGCCATAAGACCAGACTTTGGGTTTCATGGGAAATTGGGCAAAGACGCGCTCATTCGTCATCGCTTGCGTACTGGCTTCGAAGTCCCAAGCACGAATGCAATGCGAGGCCGTGTCTGACCAATAGATCGTTTTACCGTCAGGCGACCAGCCCAAGCCATTGGCCACGGTGGCTTTGTCTGCCTTTATTTGGAACCGATGGTCGGCTTGAAGTGCATACAAATTACCCGCCGCTAGGTCACGCGGTTCATACATCGTGCCACTCCAGAACTTGCCTGCAGGATCACACTTGCCATCGTTGAAGCGCAACTTGGAGGTGTCGTAGGGTGCGGGTGCAAGCAAACTTAAAAGGCCGCCCCAAACTTGCGCTTGATAGACACCGCTTCGCAACGCCATGATCCACCCGCCCCCTTCAACAGGCGCAAAACAGCCGGGCTCTTCACGCAATGGCCAATCTTCCACGTCATGGTCTTGTGACAAATCATTCG
>JBIKOZ010000042.1:0-8437 GCA_044357745.1 Limnohabitans sp.
GCCAGTGCCAATTTGTGCCCAGTGTTCTGCAGCACCCAAACCCGACGCGGCGCCCAAAACATCCAACGCCAAAGCCAAACCAAACAAAATAAGTGGCATGCTCCAAATGACCGCTTTTTCAGGTTGGTGTTTGTACAGCACACGCGCCCAAAATGCGGTGGGCAAGGGGTAGGTATTGAAAGCCAACAAAGCCAAAGCCACCGGCAACCTGGCCACCGAGGAATACAGACATACGCTCTGAACTGCGATCAGGCCACCAATGATGAGCAGGTATTTTTGATGCTGCGTCTGAATTTTGATTTGAACTTTTTGTTGCCCCAAAATCAAGCCCACGACGATGGCTGTCACGGCGCTTCGAACGCTGACGGCCGTCACCACATCCACACCATTGTTGAACGCAAAACGGGCAGACACATGGTTTGCACCCATCATGAAGGCGACCAGCAATAAGGTGGCAAACGCCGTGCTAGAAAGTGCTTTGGATTTTTCAGTCATGCACGGATTGTGCAGGATACAGGCCACGCACGCTGGCATGCAAACGACTGAGGCCCAGCAAGGTGTCGGTGTAGGGGGTGTCGACCTGAGTGAGTTGCCCCAACTCGCGAACAACGCTGACCAAGGCATCGAGCTCGACTGTTTTGCCGGCTTCCACATCTTGCAACATGGAGGTTTTAAAAGCCCCCAGCTTCATGGTCACGGCATGTCTGTCTTCTGGCGTTTGTGCAATGGGAATGCCAATTTGCTCGCCAATGGCTTTTGCCTCCAGCATGATCTTGGAAACAAAATCACGCACCAAATCGTCTTTCAAAATCAAATCGGTGGTAGCGCCTGTGATGGCGCTGACAGGGTTGACGGTCATGTTGCCCCAAAGCTTGTACCAAATGTCTTTTTGGATTTGTGACGAGGCACTGGCATTGAAACCTGCGGTGTGCAATTCGTTCACGAGTTGTTGCACGCGAGCACTGACCTCGCCGCGTTGCGCAGCGGGTTCGCCCAGAATCAGGCCTTGGCCAAAGTGATGGCGCACCACGCCGGGCGCATCCAGCGAACAACTGGAATGCACGACGCACCCCACCACGTGGTGTGCAGGAATGGCTTTGGCAATGACGCCCGCTGGATCGATGGCGTTTAAAGTGGCATCTTGCAGCCTGCCGCCAAAGCCTTGAAAGAACCACCACGGCACGCCGTTCATGGCGGTCATCACGATGGTCTTTGGGCCTAAGAGGGGCGCAATGCCTTGCGCTACCTCTGCCATGGCAGGTGCTTTGACGGCCACGATGACCCAATCTTGTGGGCCTAAATCTTTGGGGTGGGCCGAAGCATTGACCCTGGTTTGCAATCGAGACTGCGGGGCTTGATTTTGAACGCATTGAAGGCCATGCTTCTGTAACGCTTCTAAAGTGGCACCGCGCGCCACCACGCTGACTTCGTGTCCAGCTTGCGCCAAGTGAACGCCGAGCCAACCGCCAATGGCGCCTGCACCATAAATACAAACTTTCATAAGCGATAGCTTTCTTCGGGCCGCGCCATTTGTCGATTGACCTGTCGAATGAGCGCGTCCAACACATCAGTGCCTGCACCATGGTTGGGGCTGAACTGCAATGCGTCACGGGTGCATTTGGCAGCGACGGCTTCACTCACAGGAATGACCGCTGCAGGGCCGCCCATGCTGAAGGTGGCCAATTGAATTTCACAGGCGCGTTGCAAGGTCCACAAAATGGCAAAAGTTTGCGGCAGTGTGGCACCCCACGACAACAAACCATGGTTGCGCAAAATGACAGCTTGTTTGCTGCCAATGCTTTTCAGCAAGCGCGGCGCTTCTTCGTGATGAATGGTGATGCCTTCAAACTCATGGTAAGCAATCATGTTGTGCAACTGCGCCGTGTAGAAGTTGGTTTGCTGCAAACCATCTTTCAGGCACGCCACAGACACGCCAGCCGTGGTGTGGGTGTGCATCACACAATGCGCATCGGACAGATTGTCGTGAATGGCGGCATGAACCGTAAAACCAGCAGGGTTGACCGGATAAGTTGAGCCATCCAAGACTTTGCCTTGAATGTCAATCTTTACCAAATTGCTGGCCGTGACTTCACTGTAGTGAAGACCAAACGGGTTGATCAGAAAGTGTTTTTCAGCGCCACTGACTTCTTGCGGCAAACGCAAGGTGATGTGGTTGTAAATCATTTCTGTCCAGCCTAAAAAGGCAAACACTCGATAGCATGCGGCAAGTTGGACGCGCGCGGCCCATTCTTCGGGATGTACTTCATGTTGCAAGGAGCGAACAGCAGGGAGTTGATGCGTCAACATGTTTGATCAACCTGCTCAGAAGCGGGTAACTCCATGCCAGCATCCATTTGGGCTTGCTTGTCAGAGATGGCTTTTTTGAAACAATTCACAGGTGTTTTCATACGGCCTCTTTCAGTTGAATTTGAATTGCAAACGACCCAAGGGGCCGTAGTCTGCGTCGAACATATCGCCCCATTGAGCGGGCACAGGTTTAGTGAAGGAGCCAGCCAAGACAATTTGCCCTGCCTTCAAATATTCGCCCCAAGGCGCTAACTTGTTGGCCAACCAAGCAATGCCCACCGCAGGATGGCCTTGCACGCCTGCCGCCAAACCGGTTTCCTCCACCACGCCATTTAATTTCAAAATAGCGCCACACCAAGGCAAATTGGTGGTGAGTGGGTCTACTTTTTCTGCGCCCACCACAATGCCTGCATTGGCGGCGTTGTCGCTGATGGTGTCGAACACTTTGCGCATCACTTTGGTATGGCGATCAAATTGCTCAATGCGCGAATCGATAATTTCAATGGCAGGCGTGACATATTCTGTGGCCGCCAGCACTTCATCGACTGTGACATCAGGCCCGTGAAGATCTTTTTTCAAGACAAAGGCCAACTCGACTTCAACACGCGGCACGACAAAGTCTGTGTAGGCGATGTTCAACACATGTCCGGGCGCGCAGGTGTACAACATGTTATCGAGCAAGGTGCCGTAATCGGGTTCGTCTATTTGACTGGCTTGTTGCATCGCGCGTGATGTCAGGCCAATTTTGTGACCAATCACTTGACGGCCCTCGGCCAATTGAAGTGCCACCCATGCACGGCTGACGCGATAGCCATCTTCAATGCTCATGCCTGGAAAGCGCTTGGAAAAATGCTCCACCTGTTGGCGTGTTTTTTGTGAGTGCTGCAACTCTGCTGCCAGTTGTGCAATTTGTGTTGAGTCAAACATGCCTACTTTCTTTCGAAAAATATGAAGCGCCGCCTGCTGATTTTTAATTTACAGCGCAGCAAACAAAGGATGCACATTGCTGTGCTTGTGGTCAAACACCTCAGGGCCCACATCGATTTGCAGGGTAATACCAATGTGCCTTTTGGCAAAGATTTCTGCAAAATGTTGTTTTGTGACTTCCACCAACATATCGCCAGCACGTTTTTGTGTGGCCTCACTGCGGCCCTTGCCCATTCGCACATTCAAATAGACGAAGGCGTAGTCCTCTGAGCCGCCGTTTGGATGGCTGTCAAACTGCGCGGCCTTGCGCCCGGCAGCGCCGCCATCGGCCACGGCGTAATGAGGCGCAGGATAGGCCAACACGCGAACGCCGCCAGTGGGGAACACTTGTTTACCCGCTTCATCGACCACGTTCACCATGGTATCGGCCAAGTCGCGGCACAAAATTTTCATGTTGGTTTCTGCGTCCAACTGACCGGTATAGAGAATGACCAAATGAGGCATGTGAGTACTTTCAAAAATTACAGTCGACTCGCACCTGCTGCGTAAACCGCAGAGGGGTCTTTCAAGCTTTTGAGGTTCAGTGAATGCAATGAGTGGCCTGCTTCGTCGTTAACAGGATTAACCGGAAACACCACATTGATTTGTCCGGTACCCGAGCTTGGAAAATAGGGTGTGATGACTTCGGCTTTACCTTGGTACTGGTCCCAACCCAACACACCCAGCAACATGGCCGTGTCATGCATGAAGCCTTCGCCATGGCCTTTGGCCGCATACTCAGGCAGCATGGCGCAAAAAGTTTTCCAGTCGCCTTGCTTCCAAAGTTCAACCACATTGTGATCCAGTTGCTCTAGAAATGGACTCCAAATTTTGTTGGCATAGTCAGGTGCCAGCCCATTTTGTGCAAAGCGATGAGACAAAGAACCGCTGGCAAAGAACGCCACCTTGCCATCGTAATGTTGCTCTACCGCACGCCTCATGGCCCAGCCCAACTGCGCGCTTTCGGACAATGAATGCACCATGCAAAGCGCAGAAACTGAAATCACTTTGTAGTGCCTGTCGGCGTTCATGTAACGCATGGGCACCAAGGTGCCATATTCCAAGGCCAAGCTGGTGTGTTCGTGGGCCAAAGTGGTCACACCTGCTTCGTTGCAAGCCTTGGCCAAAATATGGCCTAGCGCTGGGTTGCCATCGTATTCATAAAGCATGTTGCTGATGAAATGCGGCAACTCGTTGCTGGTGTAGTTGCCCTTGAAGTGTGCGGCGTTGTTCAAGTGGTAGGCCGAGTTCACCAGCCAATGCGTGTCAAACACCACAAGCGTGTCAACGCCCAAGGCGCGACAACGCCTGTCGATCTCACGATGGCCATCAATGGCGGCTTGACGTGTCCCTTTTTGAGCCCCGTCCAACTCGCTCAAATACATGGACGGCACATGCGTGATTTTGGCAGCCAATGAAACTTGTCCCATGCTCAGACTCCCCAATGCGGAATGTGGTGAGAGCCCATGGACACCGCCACGTTTTTAGGTTCGCAAAAAACTTCGTAGCTCCAGGTGCCGCCTTCTCTACCTGTGCCACTGGCCTTGGTACCGCCAAAGGGTTGGCGCAAATCGCGCACGTTTTGACTGTTCACAAAACACATGCCTGCTTCAACCGCAGCAGCCACACGGTGGGCTCGGCCAATGTTTTCAGTCCACACATAACTCGACAAGCCGTATTGAATGTCGTTGGCCAATTCGATGGCGTGCGCTTCATCGCGGAACGGAATCAAGCAAGCCACAGGGCCAAAGATTTCGTCTTGCGCAATCTTCATGCGATTGTCGACATCGGCAAACACAGTAGGCCAAACGAAGTTGCCTTTCTTCACGCGGTCTGACAGTTCAGGCGCGTAAGAAGGCTGGTCTAAACCCCCACACAACAAAGTCGCACCTTCTTTGGGGCCGAGCTCAATGTAGCTTTTGACTTTGGCCAGATGCGCTTGGCTGATCATGGGGCCGACGAGGGTGCTCTCATCCAGTGGATCTCCCACTGAAATGCGTTTCGCACGCTCTGTGAATTTCTGTACAAAGTCGGCATAAATACTTTGCTGCACCAAGATGCGACTGCCCGCTGTGCAGCGCTCACCGTTGTTGCTGAAAATCATGAACACTGCAGCGTCTAAAGCGCGCGGCAAGTCCGCGTCTTCAAAAATGACGAAGGGTGATTTACCACCCAGCTCCATGCTGAATTTTTTCAGGCCCGCGCTTTGCACAATGCGATTGCCTGTAACGGTAGAACCTGTGAAAGAAATAGCGCGCACATCGGGGTGTGACACCAAGGGCTCGCCAGCATCTTTGCCATAACCATGCACCAAATTCAAAACGCCAGGCGGCACACCCGCTTCAAGCGCAAGTTCACCCAAACGGGCGGCTGACAGGGGCGAGAGTTCGCTCATCTTCAAAACTGCGGTGTTGCCAAAGGCCAGGCAAGGCGCGACTTTCCATGTGGCCGTCATGAAAGGCACATTCCATGGGCTGATCAAGGCACACACACCCACCGGATGAAACAGCGTGTAGTTCAAGTGCGTGGGTGTGGGATAAGTATGGCCATCCACACGCGTGCACATTTCTGCGAAGTAAGAAAAATTGTCTGCGGCGCGCGGTACCAGTTGTTTGCCCGTTTGCGAAATGGTTTGCCCGCAATCACGTGTTTCTGTTTTGGCAATTTCTGGCACGTGCTTGCCAATCAGTTCGCCTAGCTTGCGCATGATCTTGGCGCGATCTGTGGCAGGCGTAGCGGCCCATTTTGGAAAGGCGGCTTTGGCTGCGGCCACCGCTTGATTGACTTCACTCAAGCCGCCAGATGAAACCTCCGCCAACACTTCTTGTGTAGCCGGATCGAGGGTTTCAAAAGTATCAGCACTCGCTACCGATCGGCCGTCGATTAAATGATCTATGCGCATTTTCAATTCCTGTTTTTCTTTGATGGCTGCGGGATGCTTCTTGGCCCGAAAGCTATTCACCCAAGCTGTTGATCAAGTCGCCCACACCTTCAATGCTGGTAACAATCACATCGCCCACTTCACAATTCACCACGCCATCGGGCGTGCCTGTCAAAATCAAATCGCCTGGCTGCAAGGTCATGAAGGCGCTGAAATACGCAATCAAGGTGGGCACATCAAAAATCATGTCGCGCGTGTGGCCACTTTGAGTGACTTTGCCGTTGACGGTGGTTTGTAAACTCAAATTCATGGGGCTGCCATAAGCGTCGTGAATGTCTTTGGCATCCACCATCCAAGGCCCAATGGGGGTGCAGGTGTCCCGGTTCTTCACACGGAAGTTGGGTCGGTACCAGTTTTCCAAATAATCTCGAATGGCGTAATCGTTGGCCACGGTGTAACCACCGACATAGTCGTAGGCATTTTCTTTTTTTACATGCTTGGCCGTGCGGCCAATGACCACTGCCAATTCACACTCATAGTGCATATAGGTGACGCCTTGCGGTCTGCGTGTGAGGGCTTTGTGACCGATGAGCGAGGCTTCACCTTTGACAAACACCAAGGGCTCTTCAGGTGCTTTGAAAGCCAATTCTTTGGCATGGTCAGCGTAGTTCAAGCCCAAAGCCAAGATGGTCCTAGCCTGGGGTACGGGCGCCAAAGGCGGTAACCACACCACCTCTTCAAACTTCAATCGTTTACCAAGCCAAGGGCTGCGCGTGAGCAACAACTCGCCCTCTGATTCCACCGCTTCATGTAGGGCGCCAGCCCATGCAATGCGTGCATGCTTCATGCCTTGTCTCCTGTGAACACATTCACCAAGGTTTCAAAACCATCTGCTGAAATTTCCACCACATCACCTGGTTTGGCGCGAGGTCGCTTGCCATCTGCCAGGCAATCACTGCCAAGCAACAAAACATCGCCTTTTTGAAAGGTCATGAACTCAGAAATATCTGCCAACAAAGCTTGCGATTTGCGCACAGCTTCAGCGTAATTCACACGCTGCACTTCTCGGCCGTTGACTTTGACGGTTAGCACCACAGCATCGGAGGTGACCTGCTGAATATTTCTGGCTTTTGAGCCCACACCCAAAAAACCATCGACACATTTGAACTTCACAGGCGGACGGTAATAACTCTCATGCGGAATGGACACGTCATTCACCAAGACACAGGCCACCGGTTGGCTGTCTGCACCCAACACCCACGCCAAGTTGGCACCTATGTCGACTTCAGCGACAGCGGATGGCATTGCAATAAGCCCCCCGGAAGGCGTGTAGGTGTTGGCCGTTTTGATGAACAGCACAGGTGCTTTGGGTGCGCCCTTGTAGGGTGCATCTGCCATGTGCGATGCTCTCAATTGCCACTCTTGCTGAAAGTTGAGCAAGGCGCCGTACACGGTGCCTTGCGGCCAAAAGCGTGTATCACTTGAACCCATTGAATTCATCTTGATTTATGCCATTTCTTCCAAAGCTTCATCGGTTGGCGACGTCTCCAACTGAATCACCGCATCTAACAATTGGTACAACTGCGCCAGTTTTTGTTTGCCCAGCTCGCTTTCCATCCATTCGTAATGCGCCTCAATGGCTTCCGACAATTTGGCCACTTTCGACAAGCCCAGCTTGGTGGCTCGCACCACCGTTCGACGCGCATCTTGGGGGCAGCGACTGCGCTCTATCAAGCCATCACGTGCCATTCGAGTCAGAACACCCGTCAAACTCGGCCCCAGTAAAAATGCCTCCCTTGCAACGCGCCCAGTCTCTACCCCCTCCGTGCAATGGGCATGCTCACCCAACACGCGCAGCACGCGCCATTGCTGGTCTGACAAACCATGCTCACGCAGGCTGGGACGGGTGTGCGCCATCACGGCCTCGCGTGCTTGAAGGAGCAGACGGGGTAAATTGCGGTGGACGAAAGCTTGTTGTTTCATGGCGTTTAATTTATTTAACATGTTAAATGAATTTCTGCCCAGCGCCAAATCGGGTTAACCCGCCTTTCAGCAAGATATTGATCGAATGGCCCAACCGGTAGGCCTCGCTGAGGGAATAATTGCGAGATGCACACTTCTTTTTTTGACGCTCACGCAATTCGTTTGGTCCAGGCACCCATGGCTGGCTCTCAAAACCACAAACTGGCGGCCGCAGTCTTCAAGGCCGGCGGTTTAGGCAGCATTCCGGCAGCCATGCTGACAAACGATTCACTGCAAAACGAACTGATCGCATTTCGAGAT
>JBIKOZ010000139.1:0-5383 GCA_044357745.1 Limnohabitans sp.
CGCTTGGTTTTGCAGGCTCAGTGTGATTTTTTCCAGTGCATGGGCCATGCTAGCGGGTTGGCCAGGGCGCGAACCTTCTAGGGGTCCTACGGCGGGGAAAATTCTTCTCAGTTGCTTTTCAAACTCGTTGCCGGGCATCATCTCCCGCTCTTGAGGCTCGCAACTTACGATGGCTTCGATGCTGGTTTGTCGGCTCCATAAATTGGGCCCTCGCAAAGCTCGAATTCTTGAAACTTCCATGAAACTTTGTCCCGGTTGAAGCGCGTCTTACAGTCTGGCGTTGATTAAATTTGAGTTGGGCGATGGCTTAGTGAGCGCCAGGGCTTTGCCCGAAACTTTTAACACCTGCTCGGATGAGATCAGTTTGAATGCCAAGTGCCCATGCAGCGGCACAGGCCGCTAAGACCTCCATGCACTGGAGGTGTTTGTTTTTAATCACTTTGTCAATTGCCGGTAATTGACGATTCAAGGCTTCGATTTCATGTTCGCCTTGTGCTAACACCAAATGATTTTTGCGCCAGAACACCACGCGTCCGTTTTCGCTGCGGTGCTGAACGATGCGGGGGTGTTCCTCTGAGCTTGCAAAATAAGTGACTTCGCCATCGCAATACTGAGCAAGATTGGCAACTTCATCATCTTCAGCATTCAGCACGGCCATGCCTTGCGATAGCACCACGTCCATTTGTGTTCTGACCACATTGGGCATTTGCTCGTCACTTTGAATGTACAAATCTTCAAGGCCCGCTGCTTTGGGCATGGAGGTGATGACGCCGACTTGGCAGCGGTCATAGGGCAGGCCCTCCGCCAACAAGTGCCTTGCGGTGGTTTCAAAGACGGCAGCCTGAACGGATCGATTGATCAACAGGCGTTGGGCTGATTCCCATTCCATGCCACTCTGGGCATGCAAGCAACGTTGGCCCAAAAATAAGCCCTTGGCTGACGACAGGCCGGTTTGCAAGCCTTGAAGGTGCAGCAGCCATGCGATGAGGTGGCTGGTGCCTGTGGTGTTTTCTTGACCAATGATGCCGACCACCGGGATGCGAGGCTCGGAATTTTCGGCAAACAAATGTGCGGCAATGGCTTTGCCTACAGGCCTGGCCTCGCCCGTTGCAGGCTTTAGGTGCATCAAGAGACCCGGGCCTGCGTTGACTTCAACGATGGCTGCGCCTTGCGCCTTCATGGGTTTGGAAATATCTTGCGCGACCAGATCAACGCCAGCAATGTCCAAGCCCACAATGCGGGCCGCGAGCGCCGCCAATTCGGCCACATCGGGGTGGACCAAATCGGTGACATCGACAGCCATGTTGCCGGTGCGCATGACCACCACATGGCGATCTTTTTCAGGAATACATTGGCCTGTGAGCCCTTGACGTTTGAGTTCAAGCACGGCAGTGGTGTGATCTTTGAGGCGAATGGTGTCGAGCGGAAAATCTTCTTCCTCACCGCGGCGAGGGTCTGAGTTGATTTGGCTTTCGATCAGCGCTTCAACGCTGTGAATGCCATCCCCCACGATACTGGCCACTTCACCTTTGTTGGCAGCCACCACTTTGCCGCCAACCACCAGCAAGCGATGCTCATCGCCCAAAATATGGCGCTCTACCAAGACATCACTGCCTTCGGCCTCGGCCAAATGGTAGGCCGCTTCAACTTCGGCTTGGGTTCTAAGCTCTAGAGAGACACCGCGAGCATGGTTGCCATCGACGGGTTTGACGCAAACAGGCAAGCCAATTTCTTGTGCGGCTTCCCAAGCTTCTGCGGGAGAGGCAACATTGCGACCCTCGGGAACGGGAACGCCGCAGTTGGCGAGCAAACTCTTGGTGAGGTCTTTGTCTTTGGAAACGCCCTCGGCTATGGCACTGGTTTGGTCGGTTTCGGCGGTCCAAATGCGGCGCTGATTGGCGCCATAACCGAGTTGAACCAAGTTGCCATCGTTAAGGCGAATTGACGGAATATTTCGATCTGTTGCAGCATCCACAATGCAAGCGGTACTGGGTCCAATGCAAAGGCGATCGACCATTTGGGTGAGATCGGCGATGACTTTTTTGACCGGGTAAGTGCGGTTTTCGATGGCCGCCATGACCAGATCGCGGGCGGCTTGAAGGGCCGCACGGCTGACAGTTTCGTTGCGAGTGCGAATGACAACTTTGTAAATGCCTCGAGGGCCTGCTTCTCTGGCTTTGCCGAAACCTGTTTGCATACCGGCTAAGTTTTGTAACTCGAGGGCTACGTGCTCCATGATGTGACCTGGCCAAGTGCCCTCGGTCAGTCTTTGCAAAAAGCCACCCCTTTGGCCTACGCTGCAGCGGTGCTCGATGAGACCGGGTAACAAACCTTGGAGTCGCTCGTTAAAGCCGGGCAGGGTATTGGAGGGGAAGTCTTCCAAATCGCCAATGTCGATCCATGCTTCTAGGACAGGGCGGTATGTCCAAATGTTCGGACCCTTCAGGTGGGTCATGCGGATGAATTTGATATCTTTAGGGCTCATTTTTGTGCTTTTCACAATTCTGAGCGAAGGCACGGCGCGTTTTGTGTCCGGGGATACAATGGCCGGCCAGTTGCAGCACTGGCAAGGATCGTCTGATAAAAAAGGTGCATGGGCTGTGTCCTGGCCGCTTCTTTTGCTGTTTTTATTTGCCGCCAACACGAGCTGACTTTTGCTGTTTGAATTTTTATGAACTCCAATATCCATCCTCCCATCGATTTGCTGGGATTGCCGTTTTTTTGGCAGGAGGGCGTGTTGTCTCGAGTTCACCATGGTGAAAACGTTCTAGCATGGCTAGAGGTTGACCTGAATGATGAATTAATCTTCAAAAAAACACTGGTTATTTTGACCGATCAAAGGGTCATCTCTTCGGACGAGGCTCAAAAAAGTTGGAATTTCTGGCCATTGACCCCAGATTTGACCCTGCGAGTGCTCGATCACGCCGGTGTGGGCACCTTGTCCTTGCATCAGGGTGGGCAGAGGTTGTCGGCCTGGCGTTTCACGCTGGGGCTTGAGGCAGCCGTTCTCAGGTGGAAATTGCGTGTCGAAAATCATCTGTTGGGTCAGACTCAAGCTGCCACATTTTTAGGCCAGTCCTTGGCTTCTGAGCCTGCAAGTGACTTAGATTGGTCGGAGCCTGGCATCGGCCAGATGCTGCACAGTCTGTGTCCTGTTTGCCAGAATGTGGTGGACGCCTCTGAAGAGGAGTGTCCCGTTTGCTTAGAAAAAGACCAGGCGCCCACTTCAACTTGGACCTTGTTCAAACTTTGGCGTTTTGCCAAGCCGTACCGAGGGCAACTCCTGCTGGGTTTTGTTTTGACTTTGGCATCGACCGCGGCCACCTTGGTTCCGCCTTACCTCACGATGCCCTTGATGGACGATGTCCTCATTCCCTATCAAAATGGAGAGCGCATCGATCCTGAAACGGTATCTTGGTACCTCTTGGCTTTGCTGGCGTCTGCCATCGTGGCGTGGGGTTTGGGGTGGATCAAAACTTACATTTTGGCGCTTGTCTCGGAGCGCATCGGTGCGGATTTAAGAACGAGCACATACCAACATTTACTGAAGTTATCGTTGGAGTACTTTGGCGGCCGTCGAACCGGTGATTTGATTGCCCGGATCGGCAGCGAAACTGACCGCATCAACGTTTTTCTCTCACTTCACTTATTGGACTTTGCCACCGATATTTTGATGATCATGATGACAGCTGTCATTTTGTTTTCTATCAACCCCACCTTGGCCTTGGTCACCCTCTTGCCATTGCCCTTTATTGGCTGGTTGATTCATGTGGTTCGTGAAAGATTGCGCACAGGTTTCGAGAAAATTGACCGCGTTTGGTCGGAGGTCACCAACGTGTTGACTGACACCATTCCAGGCATTCGTGTCGTCAAAGCTTTTGCGCAAGAAGAGCGTGAGGCACAGCGTTTCATGGATGCCAATCAGCACAACTTGCTCGTCAATGATCGACTCAATCGTGTTTGGTCCCTGTTTTCTCCCACGGTGACCCTGATGACGGAAGTGGGTCTGCTGGTGGTCTGGGGTTTTGGAATTTGGCTGGTTTCTAAAGACCAAATCACGGTGGGCGTGTTGACGGCATTTTTGGCTTACATCGGTCGCTTTTATACGCGCCTCGACGGCATGAGCCGCATTGTTTCTAGCACGCAAAAAGCAGCTTCTGGCGCCAAGCGAATTTTCGAAATTCTAGACCATGTCTCTAGCGTGCCTGAACCTGTCAATCCTGTTGCCTTGCCCAAAGTAGAAGGCCGCATCACTTTGACGGATGCCAGCTTTCGTTATGGCAATCGTGCAGTCATCAAAAAGTTGAATTTAGACATCAAGCCTGGCGAGATGATTGGCTTGGTGGGTCACAGTGGCTCGGGCAAAAGTACCTTGGTTAATTTAATGTGTCGTTTTTACGATTTGTCTGAAGGCAGCATTGCCTTGGACGGTGTCGATATCAAGCAACTCAAGGTGGCCGATTACCGCCGGCACATTGGCTTGGTTCTGCAAGAGCCATTCTTGTTCTTTGGCACCATCGCAGACAACATTGCCTACGGCATGCCAGAGGCCACGCGTGAACAGGTTGTGGCAGCAGCCAGAGCTGCACATGCCCATGAATTTATTTTGCGCATGCCACAGGGTTATGACTCTTTGGTGGGCGAGCGTGGGCAAGGACTGTCAGGCGGCGAGCGTCAGCGAGTTTCCATTGCCCGCGCATTGCTCATCAATCCTCGCATTCTGATTTTGGACGAGGCCACTTCGGCGGTAGACACGGAAACCGAAAAAGAAATTCAAAACGCGCTGGACAATTTGGTTCGTGGTCGAACCACCATTGCCATTGCACACCGCTTGTCGACCCTGCGTCAAGCGGATCGTTTGGTGGTCATGGACAAAGGCTTGATTGTTGAAGAAGGTACGCACGAAGCGTTGATTGAAACCAAGGGTGCCTATTGGCGTTTGTATGAAGCGCAGCAAAGACAGGCTGAATCTGAAGGCGCAGTGTTAAGAGAGTCGGTGGCTGCATGAGCGCAGAATTAATAAACATTCAGTTTGATCAAGCGCCTTCGGGACGTTGGTTCTTTGTCGCTGCTGATGGCACGCGGCACGACCATGTTATGGCCGTTCGGTCATTTCCTGTTGCAGCGCCCGATGAGGGCATCGCCTTGGTGAATGCGGATGGTAAAGAGTTGCTTTGGATCCCACATTTGAATTTGCTGGCTGACGCAGTACGCGCCAAAATTTTGGTGGCCATCACGCAACGCGAATTCATGCCAGCAATTTTGAAGTTATACGGCGTGAGTACTTTTGTGACGCCCAGTATTTGGGACATCGAAACTGATCGGGGCCGAACCACTTTGCTGCTCAAAGGTGAAGAAGACGTTCTACGCTTGTCTGGCACCG
>JBIKOZ010000289.1:0-2938 GCA_044357745.1 Limnohabitans sp.
GCCATGGCGTTCAGTTTCTCATTCGTGATGTGACCCAGATGGACCGCTATTCTCGAAAATTACTCGATCGTTTTTTATAATTTGAGGTGACAGTCTGCATGCAGGTCAAGCTTGTCTTGATAGACCTCACTGCTGACCTTCATCAGTCCAAGGACTGAATGGAAATAGTTGTCATGCGTGAAAGCAGTCTCAGTTTTGTTTTTCAAACAACGCCATGACAAACCAGATTGGTTTTTAAATGTGGAAGACCACCATGTGATCCAGGGTACCCGCTTTTGTACATCAGGTGCGATACGGTAGGGCAGACCGTGCAAATACAAATTATTTTCACCCAAAGATTCACCGTGGTCTGAAACGTAAAGTAATGCGGTCGCTGAAGTGGCCTCTGATTTTTTTAGCCATTGAATGGCTTGGCCCAAGAAATGGTCGGTGTAGAGAATGGTGTTGTCAAACGAGTTGACAACTTGCTCGCGAGAGCACTCCTGCAGGGCGTTGCTGGTGCATTCTGGCTTGAATTTCTTGAAGTCATCGGGCACTCTTTTGTAATAGGTGGGGCCATGACTGCCCATTTGGTGCATGACGATTAACACGCCCTTGGCACGGCGTTCTGCGGGCAGTGCTTGAATTTTTTCATCAATCTGTTGAAGCATGATTTCATCGAAGCATTCGCCGTCGTGGCACAAGCTTGGATGCGTCAATTCTTTGGTCAGGACATGAGGGGTGCGTTCGCAAACACCTTTGCAGCCTGATTGATTGTCGATCCAAATCACTGCCAAGCCGGCATGATGCAAGACATCGATCAGGCTTTCGTAGTTGTTTTTACGAGCTTCAAAATTTACTTTGCCCAGATGCGAAAACATGCATGGCACAGAAGTGGCTGTGCTGGTGCCGCAGGACATCACGCCTTTCAGACTGATGATGTCTTCGTTGGCCAGTTCTGGCGTGGTGGGGCGCTCATAACCATTGACGCCAAAGTTGCCCATGCGTGCTGTTTCACCTAACACCAGCAACAAGAGGGTTGGTTTCTCCTTGGGTTTGAGGCCTGCGACTTTGGCATCTTGACCGATCGGTAAGAAAATATGCTTGTCAAACTGAAAGGGCTTGGCGGCGACCATGCCAATGGCGTAATAACTGTTGAGAGGGTTCACCAAATACCGCAAGTCGGTGTGATTGCGCATGATCGACGAAAAGTCTTGATAGATGGCCAGCAATGACCCCAAGATGACGATCATTGCGGTTACGCCGCTGAGGGTGTTACTGACGACTTGTTGACTAAGTCGCAAAGTTTTGACAGGTGTTTTCCAAAGGACCCAACAAGGCAGAATTCCAAGCAAGACCAGACTGATCAGCATGCGCCAATTCATCAAATCTAAGGCTTCATGAGTGTCCGTTTGAAGCACGTTGGTGATCATGGTGCTGTCGATCACGATGTGATAGCTCATCATGAAATAGCCACCACTGGCTGCACTCAAAAAGAAAACAGTGAGTGTGGGTTTGAGGAGCCATCGCCAGTTGAGAAAACTCAAGATGAGTGTCAGTGTGGCTATGATGATGACGCCAAAACCCATGGCAAAAGCAAAGCCTCTCAGGCCATTGACTTCGGGCAATTGGTGAACTTGAAGCCAAAGGGCAATGTTGCCTATGCTGGCCAACCACAGACTGCCAATGACGACAATCCAGTTAGGATGCCAATGACTTTCTTTGAAGACTGAAGAAGCGCGGCTTAGGGATGTCATGGGCGATTATAGAGACTGCTTTGTGTTCTCAGAGTGCCCGCTCCTGGCCATTGCCCAAACACGCCCTTCAATGGGATCAAGCTTAAGCCCCAAACAAACCTTTGAGTTTGTCCGTCCAACTGTTGCCAGTCGGCATGTGCTTGGCGCCGCCTTTTTGCAAAGACTCGTCAAACTCTTTGAGCAGCTTGCGTTGGTGCTCTGTGAGTTTGACGGGCGTTTCAACCGTGATGTGGCAATACAAGTCGCCAGGGTAGCTGGCGCGAACGCCTTTGATGCCTTTGCCGCGCAAACGGAATTGCTTGCCAGTTTGCGTGCCTTCAGGAATGTCAATGGCGGCTTTGCCACTGAGGGTGGGTACATCGATTTCACCGCCGAGAGCCGCTTTGCTGAAGCCAATGGGGACCGAGCAATGCAAGTCGTCACCATCGCGCTCAAAGATTTCGTGTTTCTTAAGGCGGATTTCAATGTACAAGTCGCCAGGCGGTCCGCCATTGGTGCCCGGCTCACCATTGCCCGTGCTGCGAATGCGCATGCCGTCGTCGATGCCTGCAGGGATTTTGACCTCGAGCGTTTTTTGTTTTTTAAGCTTGCCTTGGCCGCTGCAAGAAGGGCAGGGGTCTGCAATGATTTTGCCGGAACCACGGCAGTGCGGGCAGGTTTGCTGCACGCTGAAAAAGCCTTGGCGCATTTGCACTGTGCCCGAGCCTTGGCAAGTGCCACATGTTTTGGCGCTGGTGCCTTTTTTGGCACCCGAACCACCACATGGATCGCACTCATCCCAGCTTGGAATGCGAATTTGTGCATCTTTGCCAGCAGCGGCTTCTTCCAAATTGACTTCCATGGCGTAACTCAAATCGCCACCTCGGAACACTTGTCGACCGCCGCGACCGCCACCGCCGCGTTGCTGGCCAAAGATGTCGCCAAAGATGTCGCCAAAGGCTTCACCGAAACCACCAAAACCTTCAGCGCCGCCGCCAGCGCCGCGCATGTTGGGGTCGACACCGGCGTGACCGTACTGGTCGTAGGCGGCACGTTTCTGTGCGTCTGACAACATCTCGTAGGCCTCTTTGACCTCTTTGAATTTGGCCTCAGCTTCTTTGGCATCGTCGCCCTGATGACGGTCAGGGTGGAACTTCATGGCCAATTTGCGATACGCCTTTTTAATCTCTTCTTCAGAGGCGTTCTTGGCTACACCCAATACT
>JBIKOZ010000043.1:0-8245 GCA_044357745.1 Limnohabitans sp.
TTGGTCTGAGCAGGCCAAATTGGAGATTTTGAATTACTGCGAAAGTGATGTCGTCGCACTTGGGGAACTACTGCCGGCTATGAGTCCATACATGGATTGGCCCAGAGTTTTATATCAATGTCGATATACCAAATCAGTTGCGGCTATGGAGTTCAATGGCATTCCAATCGACAAGGTCAGCCTACAAGTTGCTTTGACACATTGGAAAGATATTCAAATCGAACTCATCAGACGAATTGACTCAGAGTTTGGCGTTTATGAAGGGACCAGTTTTAAAACAGAACGGTTCGCTGGATTTCTCAACAGGAACAACATTTCTTGGCCAAGGCTAGCTTCCGGAGCCTTAGACCTTCAAGATGACACCTTTAAATCTATGTGTCGCTCAAACCCAAAACTAAATCCATTGCGGGAGTTGCGCTCAGAACTATCAAAGTTTCGACTGGCATCACTTACAGTAGGCGACGACTCAAGAAACAGATGCATGCTTTCCATGTTTTCTTCTAAAACTGGTCGGAACCAACCATCAACAAGTAAATTTATCTTCTCACTCTCAGCTTGGGCAAGAGGTTTTGTAAAGCCTCAGGAGGGCTGTTCACTGGTTTATGTCGATTGGAGCCAGCAGGAGTTTGGCATAGCCGCGGCCCTTTCAAAAGACGAAGCCATGATGGCTGCTTATCACTCATCTGACCCCTATTTGTCGTTTGCTATCTTAGCCGGCGCTGTACCCGCCACAGCAACAAAACAAACGCATCCACTGCAACGTGAACAGTTTAAGCAGTGCCTACTAGGAGTTCAATTTGGGATGGGTGCTCAGAGCTTAGCTTCGCGAATCAACGGCAGCGAAGCTCGGGCCAAAGAGCTACTTGCAATGCATAGAAAGACATTCAAAAAATATTGGACTTGGTCCGAAGGGGTGATGAATCACGCTTTATTAGAGAAAAAGCTGTGGACTGTTTTTGGATGGCAATTGCGTGTTGAAGAAGCATCAAATGCGCGAAGTCTGTGCAATTTCCCAATGCAAGCAAACGGCTCTGAGATGCTTAGGCTTGCGTGCACCTATTTAGTCGAGAACGACATCAAAGTGTGCGCGCCGATTCATGATGCCATCTTGATTGAGGTGCGAACTGTCGATTTAGAAGCCACTGTTGCTAAAGCGCAAGACCTGATGCGCCAAGCCAGCGAAGTCATTTTGCCGGGATTTCCACTGAAGAGTGATGCGAAAGTGGTCTCATATCCAAATCGCTATATTGACCAGCGCGGCATCCAGATGTGGGACGAAGTCATGGACTTGTTGGGTTTGCCGGGCAATAAAGCAAGAGATGAGGACGCCTGAGATTGGTGTTCCAGCTTGGCACAGCGGCATGTCATGGTGCGGCACACCCGCTAAGTATTCTTATTGTCTTTAATAATATAGGTATAGGTGTTTGTTATGAAAAATGGTAAAGAAAAATGCATTGGTGGTATGGGCCCAGAAGAGAGACGCAGGTACAACGCATTGACTGGTAAGTTTGAGCTAGTGATTAGAGGGTCAAAATTCATACTTGGGCCAATTGACTACGAATGGAAGCGAAGAGCCAACTCTTTACCCGGCAAAGCTGGAGCTATAGCCGATGGCTTGCTATTTCTGAAGGGTGTTCAAAAGAGCAGTGTCGTCAAAGTAACTTCAGAAGTGCAAGAGCTTGCTGCTTGTACCCGCCAGGCCTTCTACAGGGGCTTGAAAGCACTGGAGAAGGCAGACCTAGTCAAAGCGCATCGCAAGCCCGGATCAAAGCCAGTGGTTGAAATAATCAAAATTGACCACACCTGAGAGTTCAGGCCTTGGTATCACCCTCTGGGCTTAGGCCCACGAGTTCTACCCCCGCTAAACATCCCCAGAGAAAAGCCAAGCGCTTCCAATGCAGCTAGCCTTGCAAGGCCCTCACTTAACTCTTTTCTGGCCTTACGGGTATCTCTGCCATGAACAGTTCTCGCCTCAGCGCAGCGGGCTCGGCCTTCTATGCTTTTAGGGCCTGTTGAGCGACCGCCGTGAAATCTACACCGCCCCTTGCCGCGAATTGCAACAGCGCCACATTGAAGGCCGCTCCTCTTTGAAGTTGCTCCGCACCGCCGACACTTGATCCGGCCAGCAGCAGTAATCATCATCTCCATAGATTCACCCTTGTGTGGTACTAGATCAAACTAGGCATTAAAAACTCTGTGTGTAGGGGGTCTTAAGGGGAGTTCAAAAAAATTACGCACAGGAGCCCATGTACCGGGCCCTTGGGGTGCATTTAACTTTACTTGCAACTAGCCCTAAGACAAAGCAATTTAAAGCGATCACGCCCGTTTTGCAGTCATTGGAATAACGTTTTTAGAAACACAGCGATCCAGATATTCGCTCCACCATTGCATCATTTCAGCGCGAGGTTTTAGATAAAGTGCATGGTTGTATGCAGAACTCACACTTTTGCGCTCCTGATGCGCTAATTGAAGTTCGATATGTTGATGGTCAAAACCCTCTTCATGAAGTACTGTTGACGCGATACCTCTAAATCCGTGTCCAGTCATGCGCCCTTTGTAACCCATACGGTCTAGCGCCTTCAATATTGTGTTGTTGCTCATGGGTTTTGCATGATCCCTTTCGCCCGGAAACAGAAGCTGATTTGTCCCGCTGACATGGTGCAACACCCGCAAGACTTCTAAAGCTTGCCTTGAGAGTGGGACGATATGCGGCGTCTTCATCTTCATTCGGTTAGCAGGAAGCCTCCACTCTGCCGACTCAAAGTCAATTTCGTCCCACCGCGCGCCAATTAGTTCGCTGGTACGTACGAAGGTATGACTCATCAACTTTATTGCCATTCTCGTGAGAGCGGTGCCTTGGTAAGCCTCAATTTTGCGAAGCAACTCCGGCAACTCTTTGGCGTCTATGCGGGCAAAGTTGGTGCGTTTTTGCGCTTTCAAAACATCACTTGGCTTGATGTCCGAACACGGATTCTTTTGAGCCACGCCGTTAACAACTGCGTATCGAAATATTTGACCGCAAGTTTGGTACACGCGTTTTGCAATATCCAGCGCCCCCCGCTTTTCAATATTTTTCACCATTGCAACCAATTCAATGGGTTGTATCTCTGCGACTGGGCGTTTGCCAATTTGCGGGAAAACGTCAGCCTCGAGTCTACTTTTGACATAACCAGCATGTCTTTTATTTTTGCTGGGTGACCACCAATCAAACCATTGCAAGGCAACCTTTTGGAATGTCTGATCAACGGTAACCAACCGGGCAAGTTTCTGGGTTCGCTTTACTTCGGCAGGGTTTTGGCCAGAGGCAAGTTGTTTCCTGAGCGAATCCCTAGCCTCCCTTGCCTGAGCAAGTCCAACATCAGGGTAAGCGCCCAATGATGCAACCTTTTCCTTGCCTTCAAATCTGTACCTGACTTGCCACAATTTAGAGCCGGAAACACGGACCAACAACTGTAGGCCCCTGTCATCAACAATTTTGTAATCCCGCTCAGCAGGTTTAAGCGCCTTGATTTTGGTGTCTGAAAGCATGTGATCCCCAGAGTTTGAGGGTAACGAATATCTCAAACTAAGGGTAACGCTTGAATTACCCACTTCGTTACCCACATTTAAGCTTGGATCACACTCTACCTTTTTGGAACGCAAAAAACAAGAAAGCCCCGACTGGCGGGGCTTTCAGGAGGTTCTTAGGAATTACTTGGAACACTTAAGAAGAGAAGCTGGCGGAATCGGAGAGATTCGAACTCTCGATAAGGCTCTACACCCTATACTCCCTTAGCAGGGGAGCACCTTCGGCCACTCGGTCACGATTCCAGCACTTAAAAATTATATCAGGCTTGGTCCAAATCAAAAGCCTTGTGCAAGGCGCGAACCGCCAATTCCATGTATTTTTCGTCGATCACCACCGAGGTTTTTATCTCTGAAGTCGAAATCATTTGAATATTGATGCCCTCTTCGCTCAATGAGCGGAACATCTTGCTGGCAATGCCCACATGGCTTCGCATGCCAATGCCCACAATCGACACCTTGCAAATTTTGGCATCCCCTGTGACAGACGTCGCACCCAAAGCAGGCACTACTTTTTCCTTCAACAAATCCATGGTGCGCGCAAAATCATTGCGGTGCACCGTGAAACTGAAGTCGGTTTTACCGTCCTTGCTGATGTTTTGAATGATCATGTCAACTTCGATATTGGCATCGGCCACCGCACCCAAAATTTGATAGGCAATGCCTGGTTTGTCGGGCACGCCCACCACGGAGATTTTGGCTTCATCGCGGTTAAAGGCGATGCCGGAGACTACGGCTTGTTCCATTTTTTCGTCTTCCTCAAAAGTGATCAGCGTGCCAGATTTGGCTTCTTCATGGATGTCGATGTCCCAAGGTGTGAAGCTAGACAACACACGCATGGGTACTTTGTATTTACCCGCAAATTCGACAGAGCGAATTTGCAATACTTTGGAACCCAGAGATGCCATTTCCAGCATCTCTTCAAAGCTGACCGAAGTGAGGCGCCGTGCTTCAGGGACTACGCGTGGGTCTGTGGTGTAAACGCCGTCCACATCGGTATAAATCAAGCACTCATCTGCTTTCATGGCAGCCGCCACGGCCACAGCAGATGTGTCTGAGCCACCGCGGCCTAAAGTGGTGATGTGGCCATCAGGGTCCACCCCCTGAAAGCCGGTCACGATGACCACGCGGCCCGCGGCCAAATCTTTCCGAACACGTTGGTCGTCAATTGATTCAATGCGTGCTTTGGTGAAAGCGCTGTTGGTTTTGATGGGCACTTGCCAGCCAGCATAGCTGACGGACTGCATTCCTTCGGATTGCAGCGCAATGGCCAGCAAGGCCGAAGAGGCTTGCTCACCCGTTGAGGCCAACATATCGAGCTCGCGGTCGTAGTCGGCGTCTGTTTTGCCGGGCGCCAATTCTTTGGCCAAGCCCAGCAGGCGGTTGGTTTCGCCGCTCATGGCACTGGGCACCACCACCATTTGGTGGCCAGCCCGCGCCCATTTGGCAACGCGTTTGGCGACGTTTCGAATGCGCTCGGTAGAGCCCATCGAAGTACCGCCATATTTGTGAACAATCAGTGCCATTTGAAAACTTTTAAGACTGCAAAGGGAATTTCTGCAAAGCCGCCAATTCTACTCGGGAGAACCCTTGTTTTGAGCTGATTTTTAGAGGCTAGCCCTCAGCCAGCCAACCTAAAACGGCCCCTTCACGCAACAAATAGCCACGCCCCACCTTCAAGTTCAAGCGATGGCCGCGGGTGGTGCAAGCTGCAATTTGGGACAAAAGCTCGGTCAATTGCACAGTGCTGGGGGTGGTTTGGTGGGCCGTTTTGAGCCAGTATCGAAGTACCAATGACTGCCGACCGAGGCTCAAGGCTTGAAGGCGCTGAATGTGGGGCGCCCCCGCCTCCGCCACTTTTGCAAAGTCAGAAGCCGCGACTTCATCCAAAATTTCCTGGGCTTGTGCCGCATGCGAAGCGCTTCGGGCAAATGTTTCTCTGAATTGCGGAAAAGCCTGACTCAAGACTGGCAAGAGCTGGGCTCTGATTCGGTTGCGTGTGAATTGCTCGTCCTGATTGCTTGGGTCCTCGACCCAAGAAATTTGGGCCGCTTCCAAATGTTCACGAAGAAGTGCGCCCGGAACATTCAAAAAAGGCCGATGCCACCAGAGGCCATCGCGTTGCCATTGAGCGGGCATGCTGGCCAAACCCGGTAAGCCAGCCCCGCGCGACAATGCAAGCAACAAAGTTTCGACCTGGTCATCGGCATGCTGTGCAAGGGCAATGTGCTTGACGCCTTGCAGCTCAGGATGGGTTTGAACGGCCTCACTCAATGCACCGTATCTGGCGCGTCTGGCCGCATCTTCAGGGCTCTGCCCGCCTGCATGTTTGGCATTGACATTGCATTGCACCAAAGGCACCTGCAAGCTTTCACACATTTGCTGGCACTGCGTTGCAAATTGATCCGCGGCGGCTTGCAAGCCATGATGAATGTGGATGGCGCGAATTTGACCCGGCCACTTCAAGGCGCAAGCTTGTAACAAGGCGGTTGAATCAGCGCCGCCACTGAAGGCGATGGCCAAAGGCAACTCAGGCTGAAAACTGGCGGGTAGCAAGCTCGCGATAGAGCCCGCAAGGCCCAAATTATTTGGTGACTTTGGTGTCGGTGAAGCGGCCATAACTTTGCAAACGCTCGTAGCGACGCTCGACCAATTCTTTCGGCTTCAAATCGATCACTTGGCGCCATGCATCGCCTAAAGCGCGCTTCAGAAAAGCGGCCATTTGAGCATGATCGCGATGGGCACCGCCCAAGGGTTCATTGACTATTTTGTCGACCAAATTAAGGGCCTTCAATCGATGCGCTGTGATGCCCAAGGCCTCCGCGGCCTCTTCTGCCTTGTCGGAAGTTTTCCACAATATGGAGGCACAACCTTCAGGACTGATGACCGAGTAAACCGCATACTGCAACATGAGCACAGAGTCTGCTACCGAAATCGCCAAAGCGCCACCCGAGCCACCCTCACCAATGATGGTGGTGATGATGGGCACTTCGAGCTGCGCCATTTCAAAAATGTTGCGCCCAATGGCCTCAGACTGGCTGCGCTCTTCTGCGTCAATGCCGGGGTAGGCGCCGGGTGTGTCCACAAAGGTGAACACGGGCAACTTGAATTTCTCAGCGGTTTTCATGAGGCGCAAGGCTTTACGATAGCCCTCCGGCTTGCTCATGCCAAAGTTGCGCTGCGTACGCTCTTTGGTGTCTCGGCCTTTTTGATGACCTAAGACCATGCAAGGCGAGCCGTTAAAGCGCGCCAAGCCCCCCACGATGGACAAGTCGTCGGCAAAATGGCGATCGCCGTGCATTTCCACAAAGTCTGTGAAGATTTCACGAATGTAGTCAAGGGTGTAGGGACGCTCTGGGTGACGGGCAATTTTGGTAATTTGCCAGGACGTCAAATCAGAGTAGATGTCCTTGGTCAGTTGTTGGCTCTTTTTACTGAGCTGGTCGATTTCTTCAGAAATATCAACAGCTGACTCGCTTTGCACGTAGCGAAGTTCTTCAATTTTGCCTTCGAGTTCCGCCACGGGCTGCTCAAAGTCTAGGAATGTGCGCTTGGCCAATATGGGCCTCCTTTGTGGATCTCAATACTCAACCGGTAACGGGTCGAGCGACCGCCAAATATACCAAGTTGCAACTGTACTATAGGGTTGCCAGGCCTGCGCCACCTCACGGGCGTCACTTCGACTGACCGGTTCGCCTGAAAAATAGCTCTCGCTGATGCCATTGATCAAGCCCACATCGTCTAGCGGCAGCACGTTGGGGCGCATGAGGTGGAAGATGAGAAACATCTGGGCGGTCCAGCGGCCAATGCCCCGAATGGCCACCAATTCTTCAATGATGGCCTCGTCATCCATACTTTGCCACTCTTTGACGCTGACATTTTTCCCATGGAAGTTCAGCGCCAAATCGACCAAATATTCAACCTTGCGTGCAGACAAACCTGCGGCGCGCATGTCATCTACCTTCAGTTTCAGAACCCCTGCAGGTGTGATTTTTTTGTTCAAAGCCGCAAACTTATTCCAAACAGACTGCGCCGCTTTGACAGAAATTTGCTGCCCCACAATACTGCGCGCTAAAGTTACAAAAGCGTCGCCTCTGGACACCAAGCAAGCATCGCCAAACTGAGGGATCAGTCGCTTCATGACCCTGTCTTTTTTAGACAGATGGGCGCAAGCGGCAGCCCAATATTCGGGGGTGATCACCACATCACTGGCGGTCATTTCGATGCCTCCCAGGTGGTGCCAGCAGCAGAATCTTTGAGCACAATGCCTTGCGCCAACAGGTGCTTGCGAATGCGGTCGGCCTCGGCAAAATTCTGACTGGCTTTGGCATCTGCGCGCGCTTGAATATGGCCTTGAATGGCGGCCTCGTCCAAACCTGCACCCGCTTGCAGATAGGTTTTTGGATCGGTTTGCAACAAACCCAAAATGCCGCCCAAGGCTTTGAGCAAGCCCGCAAGTTCAGAAGACTGATGACGGTTCACTTCTCCCGCCAAATCAAACAACACAGCCACGGCTTCGGGCGTGCCAAAGTCTTCATCCATGGCCGCTTTGAAACGCGCAGCGAAGGGGTTGGTCCAATCGATTGGCAAGTTGGCTGGGGCAGTCGCTTGCAAGGCTGTGTAGAGGCGCTTCAAACCACCACGGGCATCGTGCAAATGCACATCGGAATAATTCAAGGGC
>JBIKOZ010000044.1:0-8169 GCA_044357745.1 Limnohabitans sp.
ACATGATTTTTTGACCAAGTGCTCGACTTGCTTTGTCGTGAACCAAATCAATGCCCGCACTGGCGCGGTAATCTTCACACGCGGTATGCACCGCAGGCATGAGATCGCCAGCTTGCTCAGGCGCCAAGTTCATGCTGCGCTCATACTCTGCCATGGCTTCAGGCTCAATGAACGAAGTGCCTTGAGAACCCCAGCCACCTAGCTTAGCGTGGAGGTAATTCAAGACGTTGCCACCGATCATTTTCTCGGGCAAGGGGCTGGGTTGAATGAGATGGAACCAATGATAGTAGGCGCGGGCAAAATCCATATCGGTTCGGGTGTACATGTCGAGCGTGGGCGCAATGTCCAGAACGCATAACTTGAGCACTCGCGCTGAAAAATCCAAGGCCAATCTGTGCGCCACACGTCCACCCCGATCATGCCCACACACATGGAAATTGTCGACATTGAGTTGGTCTAGCAAGCCCACCACATCTTCGGCCATGGCGCGCTTGCTGTAGTTGCTGTGATCGGGCAGGCCAGGCTCGTGCGAAGAATCGCCATAGCCTCGCAGGTCGGGCAACACCAATCGATAATCATTCTTGAGCGCTTGGGCAACCCGATGCCACATGACGTGTGTCTGCGGAAATCCGTGCAAGAGCACGAGAACTGGCTTGTCAATCTGCGAAAGCCAATTGGCCGAGATGCGCGCACAAACCACGACACCATTGACATTGAATTGGCGTTTTTCAAAGCCCTCGAACCAAGTACTTGCAGTTTCAGGCGGGGCGGCAGTCAGGTCAGTTGAAGACGTACTCATGAGCTTATTGTGGACCTGATCGGCGTTCTAGGCAATCAGCGTTTGGCACTAATTTCTGCCAAATCATTCCACACATCTTGACGTTGTAACTTGCCTTTGACAACTTCAAAGCGATCGATGAATCGGATGTCTTTGAATTCACTGCTGTCCAGCCAAATGCCACGCAGCATGCCACGGCAATACACCACGGTCTTGTCGCTTTGCCAAGACTCGTCATAAGTCATACCGGTTTTGCCAATGCGTTGATAGCGGGGCGCAGCCCAAGCCAACAGCTCTGGCAGTTGACGCATGGTTTCACCCCCCGGAAAAACCATCTCGAAATTGGGCGCTAAAAATGCCTGTGCTGCTTCTAAGTTTCGGGCAGCCATGCACTCTAAAAATTGTGCCACCAGTTGACTGGCTTCTGGCAACACAGGACCGCCCGTGGAAAACACGTTGCCATCACGCCGATAAGCACTGGCCTCATGAATAAAAACGGTGGTGCCGGCGTCGCTGGCATCAATCACCGATCGAGCGGTGTGCGCCAAGCGTTGAACCAAACGCTGCTGCGCATCTTGTGGATAACCGGGCAGAAGGGTGACTGAAATGACGGGCATGATGGAATTTCTTTCTTAACTCAGAGGTGAAACGCCCACCACCTGAGCATGCAATACAAACGTGATGACACCCCACTGGGCAGTGCCAGCAAGGTCTGAACTCGCATTGTCTAGGAATTTGAGGCCATCAGTTGCTGCTGCAACAAGGATTTTTGCACTTTACCCAAAGCACTCTTGGGTAAATGTTCCAGAAACAATGTTCGTCGCGGTAATTTAAAGCGTGCAATCTGTTTTTGCAAGTGCATCAAAATGGCCTCTGAACGAAGATTTTGGCCTTCAATGGAAGCTTCTCGCGTCAAAACCAACACAGGCACCTCGCCCCAACGTTCATCGGGCAGGCCCACCACCGCGCATTCTGCAACCCCCGGGAAATCGACCAAGGCATTTTCGATTTCTGCGGGATAAATATTTTCACCACCCGAAATGATCATGTCTTTGTTGCGACCCACAATTTGCAAACAGCCATGTGCGTCTAAGTAGCCCATGTCACCTGAATGAAACCACCCATCTTGCAAACCATTCAATGCCACGGCCTTGTCGCCATCCCAATAGCCACGCATCACATTGGGGCCTTTCACACAAACTTCACCGGTCTCCCCTTGCGACACTGTCATGCCTTGTGCATTGATTAATTTCAAAGACAACTGTGCATGGGGCCAACCGGCATAACCCATGCACGCCATGGCGTCTTTAAATTTCAGCACCACACTCACTGGCCCCGTTTCAGTCGTGCCGTATATCTGACCTACAGGAACGCCGCGCGCATGAAACTTTTCGAGATAGGCACTGGGCAATGTGGATGAGCCGGCCATGATGCCGCGCAAACTTTGTAAATTGGCGCTCGGCCAATCAGGGTGTTCTAGAACCGCCCGCAATGTGGCAGGGACCAGCAAAGAAAGTGTGGGCCGTGTTTCGGAAGAACCTTCAGAGACAGCCGACAGCCAAGCCTTGGCATCAAACCGAGGATGCAAATGAACTGACACGCCAGCCAACAAAGCAGGCAAGGTTTGAATGCAAAGCCCGCCCACATGAAACATGGGCAAGGTCGACAAAACGATGTCATGGGCATTGAAATCATGCGCCTCTTGACTGGCCAAGGCATTGGACAACAGGCCAGCTTGTGTGTGTACCGCGCCTTTGGGCAGGCCTGTTGTGCCCGAGGTATAAACCAACAGCACATCAGCATGATCAGAGAGGCTGGGCAATGTGACATGTCTGGGCGAGGTGAGGTCAATCAATTGATGCAACTCGCAGACTTGCATTTCACGCCCAGACGCATTCTTGGCGGAGGCGCTCCTCAAACGATCAGCGACCTCCGTGTGCAGCAGATCGTGAACCAACAAACCAGGTTGAGCATCTTTGATGACCATGCTGAGTTCAGCCACCGCCAGCCGAAAATTGAGCGGCATGAAAATCAAACCGAGCCGGGCGCAAGCCACCAGCATCACACATTGCAACTCATGGTTCAAGCCTAGCCACGCCACGCGTTGCCCTTCTGCCAGGCCATAGGTCAACTGAAGATGGCCTGTCAAACGCTCGACTCGCCGCCAGAATTTGGCAAAATCAAAATCTTCTGTTTGACCTGGCATGCCAAATCGAATGGCCAACTTCTCAGGCTGATTCTGAGACAGCTCCCAAAAGCGTTGTGCCAATTTGGAACTTTCGCTCATTCGTCTTTCTCGCCCGCTTCATACAGTGTTTCACGGCCCAAGCGGTCTAGACACAACTCAGCCGTCCAGGGCAACATGAGCGAGCCACAACGTGCATCGCGGTACAAACGCTCTAGCGGCAAAGACTTCAACATCGACTGACCCCCACAAGTGCGAATGGCCAAACGCGCAATGTCTTGGGCGTTTTCCATGATGGTGTACTGCGCCGCATAGGCTCGCAGACGCGAGGATTTGGGCGGATCAATCTTGGCATCTTCAATGGCACGCAAAAATAAGTTGCGTGTCTGCTCCAACTTCACAAACATCTCAGCCACCGCAATTTGTTTGGTGGCAAATTGGCGCCGCTTCACAGGCCCAGTCCCCGGAATTTCGCCTCGCAAATAAGCCACTGTGAAATCGTAGGCGGCTTGCGCAATGCCCATATAAGTGGGCGAGAGTGTCATGAACATGTGCGGCCAACGGCTGGCCGCTTGAAAATAAATACCTTGCGGCATCAGCGCTGCATCATCTGACACAAAAACATCTTTGAATATCAAATTGCGTGACACTGTGGCGCGCATACCCAACGGGTCCCAGTCACCTTCGATCGTTAAACCAAGTGCATTTCGGGGTACGGCCAAATAAAGCGTGTCGCGGCGAGACAAATCAGCATCTGGTTTTTTCTCTGTACAAAGCACACCAAAGAAGTCAGCTGCGTCTGACAGGGATGCAAAAATCTTTTTGCCATTGACGCACCAACCGCCCGCCACCTTGACAGCTTGTGTGCCTAAGGGTTGCGCGCCTGCGGCAGATGCACCGCCTTCAGAAAAGGGTTGCGCATAAATGGCACCCTCGTTGACCACGCGTGAAAAATGTGCTTTTTGATGCACGCGATGCAGGGCACGTTGGTCGGGCGTCATGTCTAAATCCTCAGACAACAAACCACTCCACATCATGGTGCAAACATGCATATTGAAGGTCAGCGCTGTGGCACCACACCAGCGACCAATTTCTGCCGAGACCATGGCATAGGTGGCGTAGTCAGCACCTTGGCCGCCATGCGCCTCGGGTACGCACAAAGCCAGCAAGCCGGCATCCTTCATGTCTTTGTAGTTCTCAAAAGGAAACTGCGCGTCTCGGTCCAGCTGCGCAGCACGAGGGGCAAACTTATTTCTCCCTAAATCGTACGCCAGCGACATGAGGCGTTTTTGTTTTTCTGTCAGCGGGTAGTCGTCGCCGCAGATTGGCATAAAAGGCTGGGTCGCCACATGGATCGTCATACAAACATCCTCATCTCAAAAATGGCGGTGAACAAAATTTAAAATGGCTTCATGAAATGGGGCTTCTTGCTCAAAGCTCATGAGATGCCCCACGCCAGCAATACAAGCATATTCAGCACCTTGAATTTTTTGCGACATGCGTCGCAATACTTCTGGTGGTGCTGTTTTGTCATGCTCTCCCGCCAAGCACAAAGTAGGCACCTTGATGGTGGGCAAAGCGGTACGCTGTTCAAACTTCACCAAGGCTTGCAGGGATGCCCTGTAGGTATTGGGCGGTACGGCAGACATACAAGCATGCGCCAAAGCCAAACCAGCGGGATATTGTGCAAGCCCTGCGCCATCGGGCAATGCATGCGGGCCCACCATGCTGGAAATTAAGCGATCGGCCACTTGCGCCATCGATTGGCCCGCCTCCAAAGGCGCCAATCGCTGCGCCACAAATTGCTTTTGGAAATCACCGTCTTGCTGACCAAATGCAGGGCTGCTGGCGGCAATGACCAAGCCCGCAATGCGGGATGGGCAGCGCGTCCAGGTTTGCAAAGCCACCATCCCGCCCATGCTGTGTCCTACCAAAACAGCTTGCTTCACTTTTGCGGCGTCCAACAGGGCTTCGAGTGATGCTGCCAAACTTTCAAAACTCAGGATGCCGTCAAGTGGGCTCTCGCCATAGCCCGGCATGTCCCATGCCAAGGCTCGACAGCCCTGTTCTGCAAAATAATCCACAGAGGATTGGAAACCCTTTTTGCCACCCCCAATGCCATGCAAAAAGACCAAGGTGGCTTTACCAGTGTGCGGCCCTGCTTCAATCCAAGCTGGGGTTAAGTCATTCATGAAGCAGCACTTTCAAACACACCCTTGACCAACTCGCCTTCTTTCACCACATGCTGGCCGTCCAAGGCAATGCTGCAATGGCGCATGGGCAAATCAAAGTGTCCCAAGGTGTGGCGTCCAGCCACTTCATTGGCGCCTGTGGAGTACAAAAAATTGCCCGCAAAGGCTCGCAGCTCTGTGCCATTGCAATCGCGCTTGTCATAAAAAGTCATGGCATCCCAACGCGCAGAAGAATTCAAACCAAACCCCACATGCGACACAGCGCACGCATCTTGGTGGCCCTCTTTGTCGATCCACGCTTGGTAATAAGAGCGCATCATGTCAACGTCCACGCCTTCGCCCTCCATGCGCACGATGGTGTCGTTTTCAATGGTGAGTCGAATAGTGTCGCGAAGGTAACGCTTGAAGGTGAGGTTCACATCGCCAGGCGCCATCACCAACATACCGTTGACACTGCCCGCCGCCGGAAATGCCAGCGCCAAACCACCAGGCCAATGAGACACCATGCCGGGCTTGGCACAAAACCCCCAAACACCGCCCACCACAGCCGATTTCAGTTGAATGTTGAGATCGGTACCGACATGCGACGTCACATGCATGTGCTGGGCACCACGCAGTTTTTTCATGGCGCTGCGAACGATGCCTTCTAGGGCCGGATCGGGCACAGTGCGCTCCAATATTTCGGGATGCTCATTGGAAATCATGAGCAAGCGCGGAACCACACCTTCGGCACCTTTCAAAATAGCGGGCAATTCGGGGGCATGCAACATGCCCTCTACCGTGCAATCAATGATCAGGTTCGCACGCTGCAGTGCAGCCACCACAGCCGGCACGTTTTGAATCACATCGGTGGCACCGGTGGACCTCACAGGGGCCGGAGCGCTTAACGCGGGAGTGGGTAAGCAAACTTCAAAAACTTGCGCACCCATTCGCTGCAGAGCGAGTCTTGCCAAATCAACGTTGACGCGCCTGGACTGACTTTCAGTCAACAAGGCCACCACTTCACCCGCTTGCACCTTGCACAATGCAAAGGTCCGCTCAAAGGCAGTCAACCAACGGTGTTCAATTTGTTCAATTAGCATCATGAATCCTTTGGATCTCAACTCTCATGAGAAAATGTTTTAATTATTTCAATTCAGTTTATATGAAATTTCATACAATAGCCTCATGAATTCCCCTAATACCAGCTTCGATACGCCGCATTTCAAGCAAGCACTCTCGCGCTTTCCCACAGGTGTTTCCATCATTACCACCCATCAAATGGGTGAAGCCAACCCCGCTGAATGGGGGCATCAATTTGTAGGGCTCACGGCCAGTTCATTCAACAGCGTCTCGCTCACGCCGCCTTTGGTTGTCTGGAGTTTGGGGTTGAAATCGCGCACGTTGCCATCCTTTCAAAAAGTCTCGCACTATGTGATCAACGTTTTAAGTGAACAACAATTGGCGCTTTGCCAACAGTTTGCTTTTGGAAAAGATGACCGGTTCAACGGCATCGATTTTGAGCTGAGTACTGCAGGCCTGCCCATTCTCAAAGGTGCATTGGCTTGGTTTGAATGCCGCAACCGAAGTCAATACCCCGAAGGCGATCACATCATCTTTGTGGGTGAAGTTGAAAGCTGTGGCTTTGAAAAAGGCTCACCTTTGGTTCACCAGCAAGGTGGTTTTTTTGAAGTTGGCCAAGTTAAATCTTAAGCACCATGGCAGAGAAAGAGTTTGTCGACAGCTACTTGCCCTACCTTTTGGCGCGTGCAAGCTTTAGCATTTCCAGTGAGTTTCATGCCCAAGTAGAAGCTGCTGGCTTCACAGTTTCTGAGTGGCGCATTTTGGCCTCTCTCTCAGGCGTGAAGCAAAGAACAGTCGGTGAGCTGGCCGACATTGTTTTGGCCAAGCAACCGACCGTGACCAAAATGGTATTGCGCATGGCCTCTGAAGAATTGGTAAGACGCACCCCTTGCACTCAAGATAAGCGCCTAGCTTGGGTCAGCATCACCCCAAAAGGTAAAAAACTGGTTATGCCACTTTTAAAGAAAGCAGCACTTCATGAAAAGCAAGTGCTAGCTACTTTGGGTGCATCACAAAGCCATACATTGAAATCTGTCTTGCAAAATTTAATACGCAAGTAATTTTCAAGGCTTAATCGCCGTCACTTCAATTTCAACCAAGGCCCGATCTTCTACCAAGTCGGCCACTTGAACCAAAGTCATAGCGGGATAGTTTTTGCCCATCACTTCTTGATAAACCTTGCCCAGTTCTCTGCCACGCGCAAGGTATTCTTTTTTACTTTTCACATACCAAGTCATGCGCGCCATGTGTTCAGGGCCGGCACCGGCACAAGCAAGCGTGGTCACGATGTTTTGCAGCGTTTGCTGACACTGCGCAACAAAATCATCGGTTTCAAACTGGCATTGCCCGTTCCAGCCAATCATGCCAGCCACAAAAATCATTTCGCCGCGCGCAGCAATGCCATTGGCATAGCCTTTGGCAGGGGCCCAGCCTTCGGGCTGAAGAACTTTCAACATTTCGTGTGACATCTTCTTTCCTTATTTTTCTAAATTGAAAGCAGGCGCTTGCTGCCGTAATTTGAAGCGCTGCAACTTACCTGTCTCTGTGCGCGGCAAGGTATCGCAAAACACCACGCGCCTTGGATATTTAAAGGGTGCAATGGTCTGCTTCACGAATTCTTGAATTTCTTTTTCCAAGGCAGGCGAGCCTGACTCGCCTTTTTTCAAGACCACAAAAGCCATGACCACCTGACCTCGCTCAAGATCTGCCGCGCCCACAACGCCACACTCGGCTACTGCGGGGTGCTGCATCAGGGCACCTTCAACTTCCGGCCCTGCAATGTTGTAACCCGCTGAAATGATCATGTCGTCATTGCGTGCTTGATAGCTGAAATAGCCATCGGCATCCATGACGAACGTGTCGCCAGGCAAGTTCCAACCCGACTTCACATAATCTTTTTGACGCGGATCGTCTAAATAGCGACAGCCCGTTGGGCCCCTGACAGCCAAACG
>JBIKOZ010000045.1:0-8156 GCA_044357745.1 Limnohabitans sp.
CGATGTAGTCATCTGCACCGGCATCGAGGCCCGCAACGCGATCGACTTCATCACCACGTGCTGTGAGCATCAAAATTGGAATGGCCTGGGAACGCTTGTCTGTCCGCCATTTTTTGGCCAGCGACAGCCCACTTTCTTTAGGCAACATCCAATCCAATAAAATGACATCGGGCAATACGTCGTCCAATTCTTTTTGGGCAGTTTCACCATCCATGGCCCAAATAGGCTGAAAACCATTGTGTCGCAAATTTACGGCGATCAACTCTGCAATCGCAGGCTCATCCTCCACAATCAAAATACGCGGCAGGCTTCTCATTGGACTGCAGACTCCACATCTGCCAATGCGATGTGACGCACATCAGCACCCTTAACCACATAAATGATGAACTCAGCAATGTTCTTGGAATGGTCGCCAATGCGCTCAATGGCCTTGGCAATGAACAACAGGTCCAAACTGGCTGAAATGGTGCGGGGGTCTTCCATCATGTAAGTGACCAATTTGCGCACAAAGCCATCAAACTCTGCATCGATCAAATCATCCTCTTTCAAAATAGAGACAGCCTCTGTCACATCTAAGCGAGCGAACGCATCCAGTGCTTTGCGCAACAATCCGGAAGCCAAGTCTGAGGCAATGCGCAATTCAGACGATGGCAATGCGCGGGAGTTGCCGCTGTTGATAATGGACTTCACCATGCGGGCAATTTTTTCTGACTCATCGCCGGCACGTTCCAAGTTGGCCGTGATCTTTGAAATAGCGATCAGCAAGCGAAGGTCGCGCGCGGTAGGCTGACGACGCGCAATGATGGAAGACAAATCACGGTCGATTTCTACTTCCATTGAATTGACTTGCGATTCAGTGGCGATCACTTGATCGGCCACTTCAACATTGAACTGAGACAATGAATAAACCGCATGGCGAATTTGAGACTCCACCAAACCACCCAACTCGAGGACACGTGTAGAGACGCTGCCCAACTCGGCATCAAACTGACTTGAAATATGCTTGTCCATGATTTCTCTTTCTTAATCAGCCGAAACGGCCAGTAATATAGTCTTCAGTCTCTTGACGCGCTGGCTTCATGAAAATTTGATCTGTTTCACCAAACTCCATGAGTTCACCCAAGTACATGTAAGCCGTGTAATCTGACACGCGGGCCGCCTGTTGCATGTTGTGCGTCACGATGACCACAGTGTATTCACTCTTGAGGGTGTGCACCAGTTCTTCTACTTTGCCCGTAGAAATGGGGTCAAGCGCAGAGGTTGGCTCGTCCAGCAACAAGATGGCGGGTTTGACTGCAATGCCGCGCGCAATGCACAAGCGCTGCTGCTGACCACCCGACAGGGACAAACCACTTTGACCCAGTTTGTCTTTCACTTCGCCCCAGATAGCTGCTTTTTGCAAAGCCCATTCCACCCGGTCGTCCATGTCGCTGCGTGACAGGTTTTCATACAACTGCACACCAAAGGCAATGTTGTCATAAATCGACATGGGGAACGGTGTTGGCTTTTGGAAGACCATGCCAACACGCGAGCGCAGCAAGTTCAAATCTTGCTTGGGGTTGAGAATGTTCTCACCATCAAAATTAATTTCACCCTCTGCACGCTGACCAGGATAAAGGTCATACATGCGATTAAGCGTTCTGAGCAGCGTTGACTTGCCGCAACCAGAGGGTCCAATGAAAGCCGTCACGGTATTCTTTTGGATGTCCAGGTTGATATTTTTCAAGCCTTGAAAAGCACCGTAGAAAAAGTTCAGATTGCGAACTTCTAGGATGATTTCTTTGGTTGCAGGTAATGTATTCATATTGGTAGATCTGTTCAAAGATTAGACTGAGACTTTTTCACGGAACACAACACGCGCAATGATGTTAAGTGCCAAGACAGTCAGCGTAATGAGCAAGGCGCCACCCCATGCAAGGTTCACCCAGTTTTCGTAGGGGCTCATGGCGAATTGGAAAATGACCACAGGTAAATTGGCCATTGGCTTGTTCATGTCGGTAGAGAAGAACTGGTTGTTCAACGCGGTAAACAGCAAGGGGGCCGTTTCACCACTGACCCGGGCTAAAGCCAAAAGCAATCCGGTCATGACACCACTTTTGGCTGCCTTCAATACAACAGAGGTAGACACTTTCCACTTGGGGGCACCCAGCGCAAATGCCGCTTCACGCAAGCTCACAGGAACCAATTTGAGCATGTTTTCAGTCGTTCGAACGACCACTGGAATGGCAATGAGAGACAAGGCAATGGTGCCAGCCCAGCCCGAAAAGTGCTTGGAAGGAACGACGATCAGTGCGTAAACGAACAGACCAATCACAATAGATGGCGCCGACAACATGATGTCATTGACGAAACGAGTGACCTCTGCGATTTTGCTGCGATCACTGTACTCAGACAAATAAACACCTGCCAAAACACCGATGGGCGTGCTCAATAAGGAGCATGAAAGCACAATCATCAGACTGCCAACAATCGCATTGGCCAATCCGCCACCCTCGGAACCAGGTGCAGGGGTGCTGTGGGTCAGCATAGAAAAGCTCAATGCAGAGAAGCCTTTGAACATCAAGATGCTCAAAATCCAAAGCAAGAATGCCAGGCCAATGATCATGGCAGACATTGACAACAACATGCCAATGAAGTTGGCGCGCTTGCGCCTTGCGTAAATGGACAAATCCATGTTGATAGAAGCGTTCATGACTTCATGCCTTTCTGAGTTTCGGCGCGAATCAACATCCATTTGGCCAACGATAAAACAACCAATGTGATTAAAAATAGGGCTAAGCCAAGAGAAAACAATGACGCATAGTGCAAGCCAGGTTCTGCTTCTCCAAATTCATTGGCAAGCGTTGAGGCAATTGAGTTGCCGGGCGAAAACAAGGAAGGCGACAACTTGTGGGCATTGCCAATCACGAAGGTCACGGCCATGGTCTCGCCCAATGCACGACCCAGGCCCAACATGACACCGCCCACAACACCCGTTTTTGTGTATGGCAAAACAATCTTGGTGACCACTTCCCATGTGGTGCAACCAATGCCATAGGCAGATTCTTTCAGAATGGGCGGCACGATTTCAAAAACATCACGCATGACGGAGGCAATGAAGGGCAAAATCATCATGGCCAAAATCAGTCCAGCAGCCAAAATGCCAATGCCATTGAAGGCACCCGTGAACAAAATGCCGATACCAGGAATTTGACCCAGCGAGCCAGCCAAGGCGGGCTGCACATATTCAGCAAACAAGGGTGCAAACACAAACAAACCAAACATGCCGTAAATGATGGACGGCACAGCAGCCAACAATTCAATGGCCGTTCCCAATGGACGACGCAATGACATGGGGCATGTTTCAGTCAAAAACACTGCAATGCCAAAACTCAATGGCAGTGCAATCAAAATTGCGATGGTGGCAGTGGCCACCGTTCCAAAGATGGCAATCAAGCCACCAAATTTAGAGTTGATGATGTCCCACTCAACCGTGTAGAAAAATTCAAAGCCGAATGTGGTTAAAACCGGCCATGAGCTGATGAACAGCGAAACAATGATACCGGTCAGCGCCACCAATGTGGACAGCGCAAAGACCATGGTTGTTTTTTCAAAGAAAAAATCTTGCCACCGCTGCCAGCGCAAAATACGCTGCCTTTGCGAAGTCATCAAACTATCGACATTGTTCATAGGAATCTCTTTAACTGGACGCTAGTTAAACACCCACCGAACATTCAGTGGGTGTTATTTTTTTGATTACTTCACGTTAACGTTGGTCCAAACGCTCTTGCGAATGAAGTCAGTTGTAGCATCTGGCATTGGCACATATTCCAAGTCAGCTGCCATTTTCTTGCCTTCTTTGAATGCAAAGTCAAAGAATTTCATAACTTCAGCAGAGTTGGCTTTGTTGGCTGGCTGCTTGTACATCAAAATGAATGATGCGCCAGTGATAGGCCAAGACTTAGCACCTGGTGCGTTTGTCAAATAAATGCTCATGCCTGGAATTTTTGACCAATCCGTACTTGCAGATGCGGCCGCAAATGTCTCATCATCAGGGGCAACAAACTGACCAGCCTGATTGCGCAAGTTGATGTGGGACATGTTGTTTTTCTTGGCATAAGCGTACTCAACATAACCAACTGAGTTTTTGATACGGCTGACGTTGGCAGCAACACCTTCGTTACCTTTGCCACCCACTGAAGAGGCGGCAGGCCACTTCACAGCAGCACCAGCACCAACGGTAGACTTCCAGTTGGCATTTACTTTGGCCAAATAATCTGTAAACACTGCGGTGGTTCCAGAGCCATCAGCACGATGCACAACTGTAATTGCAGCGTCAGGCAAAGCAACGCCAGGGTTCATGTCAGCAATCCGCTTGTCATTCCACTTGGGAATCACACCCGAAAACAAATCGGCCAACAACTCGCCAGACAATTTAATTTGACCAGGCTTGATGCCGTCAATGTTGACCACTGCAACCACGCCACCAATGATGGCTGGGAATTGAACCAAACCCTCTTTATCAAGATCTTCTGCAGACATAGGCGCATCAGTAGCACCAAAGTCAACTGTCTTGGCCTTGATTTGCTTAATGCCACCGGAAGAACCGATTGACTGATAGTTCATGCTGTGACCCGTCTTTGCCTTGTAGGCCTCTGCCCACTTTGCATAAATTGGGTATGGGAACGTAGCGCCAGCGCCAGTCAGCTCAGCAGCCATTGAAGTTGCAGCAATGGCGCTTAAGCCCAATGCGGCGACCCATGATTTGATCTTTAACATATTCGAATCCTTGATTCAGAGTTGAAATTTGGTGTTTGTATGTGCAACAGGCTTGCCAAACGATGTTTAGCTCACTTTTGCAGCACCCATTCAATCTATCCTCCAATTGTGACAAATTCATGTCATTTTCTAGACAAGACTTCAAATTATTACAATGCTTGATGCAGGCCACCCCCGTTAGGGGCCCCAGAAATAAATAACAATATGTCATCAAAATGACAAAATTTAGACACAAAATCAGGCAGTTTGATTGAATTTTTGAGCAAGATTGAAGTATTGAGATGCAAAACGGACAATTATTAGCGGCCATCGATTTGGGCTCAAATAGCTTTCGCTTGGAGATCGGGGTGTTGGAGCACGGTCACATTAGGCGAGTTGAATATCTGAAAGAAACTGTGCGTCAAGGCAACGGCCTGGACGCTGACCGGATGCTCTCGCAGGACGCTATGGCGCGCGGATGGGAATGTTTGGCTCGATTTTCAGAACGACTATCCGGTTTTGGACCCAGCCACGTTAGGGCTGTTGCCACACAAACCCTCAGAGAGGCCAAGAACCGAGAAGCCTTCTTAACGCCCGCTGAAAAATTATTCGGTTTTCCTATCGATGTCATTTCTGGCAGGGAAGAGGCTCGACTGATTTACTCTGGGGTTGCCAATTTATTACCGCAATCTGAAGAAAAACGGTTGGTGATTGACATCGGTGGTCGATCAACCGAATTGATCTTGGGACAAGGCTTTAAACCACAAACAATGGAGTCCTACCGCGTGGGCAGCGTCAAATGGTCCATGAAGTATTTTGCCGATGGGCTTTTCACGCCCTCTGCCTTTGAATGGGCGGAGGTTGCAGCCAAAGCGGTTCTCGATGAGGCCATCGCGCTCTACCCTAAAAATTGCTGGGATGTTGCCTATGGTTCTTCGGGCACGATTGGCGCAGTTGCTGATGTTTTACAGGCCGCAGGATGGCCAGCAGAAGTCATTACGCGCGAGGGCTTGGACTGGCTCAAAGAGAAATTAATCAAGGCAGGACGTGTAGAAGCCCTCCGATTAGAAGGCTTCAAAGAAGATCGTAAACCAGTGATTGGGGGTGGTCTTGCTGTGTTGTGCGCCCTCTTCGACCTCATGCAAATTAATTCCCTGCATGCTGCCGAAGGTGCGTTGCGGCATGGTGTTTTATATGACCTTCTGCAGCGCGAAGAAAACACCGACTTACGCAGCACCATGGTCACAGCATTGGGCAACAGGTTCGCAGTCGATGTCTTGCAAGCAGAGCGCGTCCAAAAAACCGCAGTCAGCTTGTTCAAAAGCATTGTTGATAAATCAAGTTTTGAACCGCAACATGCCACCCGTTTAGAAAAGAAACTCAGCTGGGCCGCTCATCTGCTTGAAATTGGCACCCGTATATCTCACAGCGATTTCCACAAACATGGCGCCTACATTTTAGACAATGCAGACTTGCCTGGCTTCTCAATGTCGGAGCTGCACAGGCTCAGCCAATTGATCCTTGGACACAGGGGCAAATTGAAAAAACTCGAAGTCGAATTGCGAAACTCTGACTTTGTGATTCAGTTATTGAGTCTTCGCCTGGCCGCTATTCTTTGTCACGCCAGAAGAGATCCTGACCTCAAAGGCATTAGCCTGAAAGCCGTAGAAGGCAGCACTTCTGAATTCACGATCCAATGCAAAAAAACATGGTTGCAGCAATGGCCACAATCTGCCCATTTGCTGCGGGAAGAATGCATTGCGTGGCAAAAGACCCCATGGAAGCTGGACTTGATTGAAATTAATGGGAAAACGGTATAAACTATTTATTTGTTTAACTTGAATGAATTTGCAACATGTCTACAGAAAACACCACGCCGTCTCCAGCCGCTAACCCTAGCCTTCAAACCGCTGCTCAACCTGTAACAGCCACGGCCAAGAAATCTGTTCGCCGCCCCGTCAAAAAAGCAGCGGCAAAGAAAACGACGCCAACAGCGACCAAAGCGGTCAAAGCCAAAACAATTGCGAAGCCAAAAGTGCCAGCGAAAGCCAAGCCCGCACTCCCAGCAAAGCCTGCTGAAGCCCCAAAAATAAAGAAGCCTAAGTTAGTGAGAGACAGCTTCACTTTCCCCAAAGACGAATACTTGGCCATTGCAGGCTTGAAGCAAAAGGCTTTGAACTTAAAACACAGCGCAAAGAAGAGTGAAATTTTGCGAGCAGGTCTCAAGTTGCTCAATGGCTTGAACGACAAAGCTTTCTTGGCTGCGCTGTCCAAGGTACCTGCTTTAAAAACAGGTCGCCCCGCCAAGGTTTAATCAAAGGAGCTCGGGGGTTTGAACGCTGACCACCACAGTTTGTGTCGAGTCTTCTCTCACCCGACTTCTCAGCCACCAAACGGCCCCTTTTCTGACCGAACATTCACCATTCGGCAAACCCAGTAAATAGGCAATGGCCTGTCCAAGAACAGGCTGATGACCCACGATCAAAACTGACATTTTGGAATCTGGCCAGCCCACTGTTACGAGCAAATCGTCCAAACTGCCTTGCGGTTGAAGCTCTGATTTGTATTTTACTTTTCGGCCAAGTGTCTTTACCGTTTGCTCGCAACGCACTGCGGGGCTTGACATTACCCGCACGCCTTCAGGCAACTGACGATCTAACCACTGCCCCATCCGCAGTGCCTGCTTCTCACCCTTAGGTGTCAAAGTACGAGACAAATCGTCCTGCCCTTCCAGGGCATCAAATGCTTCTGCGTGGCGCCAAAATATCAGGTCCATTTAGTCTGACTGTCGGTTTAACGCTTGGCACTGCTGGGTGAATATTTTTGCATCAACAGCGCTTGCGCACTTTGCGTTTTATGACCTCTTTTTTCGACACGCCTGTACTTGCCATCAAGCTCAAGCGTCCAAGCGTTGCGTGTGTCATGCAAATAGGCCAACAAACATTCGTCTACGATTCTCTGTCGGAGTGCAAGATCTGTCACCGGCCAAGCCAATTCCACTCGACGCGTCATATTTCGTGACATCCAATCAGCGCTGGACAAATAAAAATCTTGCACCTCACCCGCCTCAAAGAAGAAGACTCGAGAATGCTCCAGGAAACGCCCAATGATGGACCTCACCCTGATGTTGTCTGTCTTACCGGGTATCCCTGCTGGCAACATGCAAGCACCGCGAACGATGAGGTCAATTTGCGCGCCCTCTTGTCCCGCCTTAATCAGTGCATGAATCAACACGGGATCGGTCAGAGAATTCATTTTTGCCACAATTCTGGCGGGCAAGCCCTTTTTGGCAGCCGAACCCACGGACTCAATTTTTTGGACCATGTTCATTTGCAGTTGAAATGGTGCCGTCAATAATTTATTCATGCGCCCCAACCTGCTGGGACTGGCCAGATGCACAAACAAGGTGTCCATGTCTG
>JBIKOZ010000046.1:0-8135 GCA_044357745.1 Limnohabitans sp.
CATCAAGCTCTTGGTTGCTGATTTCAATGCGGCCCTTCACCTTGTCATCCCAAGCCACCACGCCATCCAGCGGATTCTTGAAACGCAACACAGGTTTAACGCCCTCGGGAACTGGCGGCAAAGTTTTGCCTGGCTCAGGGCGCCATGTGCCATCGTAGCGCGGCTTTTCTTTGGCGGCCATTTGCTTTTCACGCAAAGCGTCCAATGCTTCAATGCTCATGTAGCAGGGGTAGACCTGGCCCGTCGCTTGTAACTCTGCCAGCACTTTCTTGTAGCGGTCCATGCGCTGCATTTGGTAGAAAGGGCCTTCGTCGGGGTTCATGCCCAACCAAGCCATGCCCTCCAAAATAACATCAACGGAGGCTTGGTTAGAACGCTCTAAATCAGTGTCTTCAATGCGCAAAATAAAAGTACCGCCTTGCGCTTTGGCAAATGCCCAAGGGTACAAAGCAGAGCGAATGTTGCCTAAGTGAATAAACCCGGTGGGTGAAGGTGCGAAACGTGTGCGAACGGGTTTGTTGCTAGAGGTCATTTTTTGATGTCAATTTACAGCGCTTGAAAGCCACGCTCAAAATCAGCTTTCAGATCGTCCAAATACTCTAGGCCCACGGCCACACGAATCAGGCTTTGCTGAATGCCTGCCGCTTGGCGTTGTGCCTCCGTCAATCGGCCATGAGAGGTGCTGGCCGGATGCGCCACCAACGTCTTGACATCGCCCAGGTTGGTGCACAAGGAAACGGTGCGTGTGGCGTTCATCAGTTTGAATGCATTCTCACGACCTTGCTCGGGTGTGCTGGCTTTCACTTCAAACGACAGCACAGCGCCGCCCAAACCAGATTGCTGAGCCATGGCCAATGCGTGTTGTGGATGACTCTTCAAACCCGGATAAAAAACGCGCGCGACTTGAGGCTGCGCTTCTAACCATTTGGCCAGCGACAATGCTTGCTCAGACTGCGCCTTCATGCGAATGCTCAGCGTTTCTAAGCCCTTCAAAATAACCCAGGCATTAAAGGGCGACAAGGTCATGCCAGCACTGCGCATGACGGGGCCGAATACGTCTTCGATGAGGGCTTTTGTGCCACACAATGCGCCCGCCATGACGCGGCCTTGTCCATCTAAATATTTGGTGCCCGAGTGCACTACCAAGTCTGCACCAAACTCAATGGGGCGCTGCAAGATGGGCGTTGCAAAACAGTTGTCAACCACCAACAGCGCGTTGTGTGCGTGGGCTATTTCTGCCAGGGCTCTCATGTCACACACTTCGGTCAGCGGGTTGGTAGGCGTCTCAGCAAACAGCAAGCGCGTGTTGGGCTGAACGGCCGCCTGCCATTCGGCTACATCGGTTTGCGATACAAAAGTGGTTTGCACACCAAACTTGGCAAACTCTACCCCAATCAACTTGATGGTGGAGCCAAACAATGAATGCGAGCAAATCACATGGTCGCCACTTTTGAGAAGGCCCAAGCACATGAGCAAAATGGCCGACATGCCCGTCGATGTGGCAATGCAAGCTTCAGCACCTTCCAGTGCGGCCAATCGCAACTCCATGCTGGCCACGGTAGGGTTGCCTAATCGTGCGTAGGTGTAGCCTTCCTCATCACCGGCGAATCGGCGTGCCGCAGTTTCGGCATCGGGCTGCACATAACCGCTGGTCAGGAACATCGCTTCTGAGTTTTCACCATATTGACTGCGATCAAGGGCGGCTCGAACCGCCAAGGTGTCGATGTGTAAATTTTCTGGCAAAGGATGTTGGCTCATAACAGTCTCAAATAAACAGGCTTTAACGGGTTTCAGCTTGCGTTGGGCAAAGCCAATCGCGAACGGTCCGACTCCATCTCAGACTCGTCTTGCTGCGATGGACGGTTTTCGTTCAAGCGCTCAATGTCAGCATCTGACACATCGCCTGTGACGTAGATGCCATCAAAACAAGAAGCATCGAAACCGTTCACCTTGGGGTAACCAGGCAAAACCGCGCTGGCCACAGCTTGTTTCATGGCATCAATGTCTTGATAAATCAAAGCATCACAGTCAATGATTTGACGAATCTCGTCGATCGTACGGTTGTGTGCGACCAACTCATCTTTGGTGGGCATGTCAATGCCGTAGACGTTGGGGTAGCGAACAGGCGGCGCGGCGCTGGCCATGTAGACCTTGCGCGCGCCTGCTTCACGCGCCATCTGCACAATTTCGCGACTGGTGGTGCCACGCACAATGGAATCGTCGACCAAAAGAACATTGCGGCCTTTGAACTCACTGGCAATCACGTTCAATTTTTGGCGCACCGATTTTTTTCGAACCGCCTGTCCGGGCATGATGAAGGTGCGGCCCACATAACGATTCTTCACGAACCCTTCACGGTAAGGTAAGCCCAATAATTGGGCCAACTGCGCTGCACTAGGCCGACTTGATTCTGGAATGGGAATGACCACATCAATGTCGCTTGGTGGCACTGTAGAGATCACCCGCTTGGCCAAAGTCTCACCCAAATTTAAACGCGCCTGGTACACAGAAATGCCGTCCAAGCTGGAGTCGGGCCGGGCCAAATAAACGTATTCAAAAATACAAGGGTTCAAGTTTGGCGAAACTGAACATTGTTGGCTGTGCAATTGGGTTTGCAGGTCAATGAACACCGCTTCGCCTGGCGCAATGTTGCGTTCAAATTGATGGAGCGTTCCCTCAAGTGCCACCGACTCACTGGCCAACATGTAGGTGCCGTCTTTGCCTTTGCCAATGCACAAAGGACGAATACCAAAAGGGTCTCGGAAGGCCAACAAACCGTGGCCTGCAATGAGGGCAATGACGGCATACGAACCTTTGACACGCTTGTGCACACCTGCAACCGCCTTGAACACATCGGCAGGTGTTAAGGGCAGGCCACGTGTGGTTTTTTCAAGTTCATGCGCAAGAACGTTGAGCAATACTTCCGAATCGCTGTCCGTGTTGATGTGACGGTGATCGGTTGAAAAAAGTTCAGCCTTTAAGGCCTTGGCATTGGTTAAATTGCCGTTATGAACGAGCACCAAGCCAAAAGGAGCATTCACGTAAAAAGGTTGCGCCTCTTCTTCGCTGAAAGCGTTGCCTGCAGTGGGATAGCGAACTTGGCCTAAACCACAATTGCCAGGCAATGCGCGCATGTTGCGAGTTCTGAACACATCTTTCACCATGCCTTTGGCTTTGTGCATGTGAAACTTTCTGTCCAATTGCGTCACGATGCCGGCAGCATCCTGACCGCGGTGCTGCAACAACAGCAAAGCGTCATAGATCAGTTGATTCACAGGTGCGTTGCTTGCAACGCCAACAATTCCACACATAGGTCAATCCATTCCGTCGGGCAAGTAGGCCCCAAATTTTTCTGGAAGCATGGGTTTAAGGCCTTTCAAAAGCGTCATGAGCATGGGCCCACCTTTTGACGCCAACCACCACTCGCTTTCTTGCAAGGCGGTCATGTGGACCACCACGCTCAAGGCCAACAAAAGAATAAGTCCTCTGAACACCCCAAAGAATGCACCCAAGATTCGGTCGACAGGTCTCAACCCAACCGCTGAGATAATTTTTTTCATGAGTGCCGAGATGAGTCCCGCAGCAAACACGCTGGCAATGAAGACTACGACAAATGCGGCTGCATATCTCAGTGTTTGATCTGACTTTTGCATGGGCAACATATCGGCCACTTCGGGGGCGAACCATTGCGCCAACACAAATGACGCAATCCAACCCAACACCGAGAGCACTTCATAAACCAATCCGCGCCAAGCGCCCAACAACATGGATGCCGCTAGCAAAGCCAAGAGGATCCAGTCGGTGGATGGCATGCGGGTCCGCCTTTAGAGCTTCAAGACAGTGGCTTGCAAATTTAATTTGCGAATTTTTTCAGCTGTTTTATCAGCTTCTTCTTTGGTTGCGAAAGGGCCCACCCGAACGCGCGTGCGTTTGCCGTCTTTGGTGTCCACTTCTTGTGTATAAGTTTTGAGGCCCGCACTTTCCAATTTGGCACGAGCTTCCTTGGCTTTGGCAATGTCAGCGAATGCACCGACTTGAACCACAGAGCGCACCGCTTGATCGGCCGACTTGCCAGCCTCTTTGCCATCAAGCAAAGCTTTGGCCTTGGCGCTGTCCTTGGCATCTGGCTTGGCATCGGCTTTAGGTTCAGGCTTTGTTTCAGCCTTTATTTCAGGCTTTGCAGCTTTGGTCACCACTTCCTCATTTGGATCTAAAGCTGACGCATTGGACACAGAATTTTTGGCATTGGGCGCGTTGGCAACAACAACGCTTGGGGCAGCAGCAGGAGCGCCCGCATTGACCGCAGCACCTGTGGACGGCTGCTGCGGGGAAGCTGCATCCATGACGACTTCTTGAGAAGCCGCTTCGGGTTTTGGATTGGCACTTTGCGCAGTTGGCGAAACCAAGGGCGCAATCTGATTGCGATCAGGAATCACGATAGGGGTATCGATGGCCACCGGTCTGGGCTGACTGTCGAACAAAAGCGGCAAGCCCACCACAGCGCCCAAAACCAAAATGACGGAGCCCATCAATCGATGACGGGCACGCTTGCGAATGACCTCCACGCTTTCAGCAGGCGTGTTGGACAGCGCATCTGCGCTGGGGCTATTTGAGCCGAGTCGCCCAGGAAATCGAAGCTTGAATAAAGCCATGTGTAGGAGTCTCAATTACTCAGGTGTTTGGCGTACAGCTTGGGAATGCCATTCTGCAAAACGCCACCCACGGTATAGAACGAACCGAAGACCAAGATTCTATCAGTGGGTGCCGCCGCATCAATGGCCGCATCGAGGGCTTTTTGGGGCGACTCATGCACACTGGCCTTGACGTCCTTCCGGGTGTTAATTTGCGCCAATAGTTCAGCCAATTGAGCCCCCGAGCTGGCCCTTGGAAGAGGTAAATCTGTGAAATACCAACTGTCCACCAAAGGCAACATCTTTTGGAACATCGCGGGAAGGTCTTTATCGGCCATGGCGCCAAAAACCGCATGGGTGGTGGGATAAAAGCCCATGGCATCCAAATTGGCCGCTAAAGCGGACACGGAGTGCGGGTTGTGCGCCACATCCAGCACCAAAACAGGCTCACCCGGCACAATTTGAAAGCGCCCAGTCAATGCCACCATAGCGAGACCATTTCGAATGGCTTGCGCCGTGACCGGCAACTGAGGACGCATGATTTCTATGGCAGCCAGCACGCCTGATGCGTTGAGCAATTGGTTGGCGCCTCGCAGCGCAGGATAAGCCAGCCCACTGTAACGACGCCCCCGCCCGGCCCAAGACCACTGGAGCGGATCGCCAGAAAAATTAAAGTCCTGGCCCATGACCCATATATCGGCGCCCAGCTGCTTGGCATGCGACAAGATGCTGGCAGGCGGAACAGGGTCGCTCAAAACCACCGATTTCCCTGCTCGCATGATGCCCGCCTTCTCAAAACCAATGCTCTCTCGATCGTTGCCCAGCAAAGCAGTGTGGTCCAAATCAATGCTGGTAATGATGGCGCAGTCGGTGTCCACAATGTTGACCGCATCTAACCTGCCGCCCAAGCCCACCTCCAAAATGACCACTTCCAATTCGGCCGAAGCCAACATGTGCAGGATGGCCAAGGTGCTGAATTCAAAATACGTGAGACTAATTTCACCCCGGGCTTGGTCGACAAAAGCAAATGCATTTGAAAATTGGTCCGCTTTGGCAGACTCGCCGTGAAGGCGGCAACGCTCTTCAAAGTCCACCAGGTGGGGCGATGTGTACACACCGGTTTTGTAGCCCGCCTGCAAATAAATAGCTTCCAGCATGGCGCAAGTTGACCCCTTGCCATTGGTTCCCGCCACAGTGATGACAGGAACCTTGAAAGCCAACGCCATGCGATCGGCTACCTGGCGCACTCGGCCCAACCCCATTTCGATGGCCTGGGGATGCAGTTGCTCGCAATAGTCGAGCCATTCACTCAATGTTTTCATATGGGTAAGATTGTCGCTGAGTCCGCCTCCTCTTTCTGTCAATTGATTGTTCAACCCCATGAAATACACCGCGATTACCTTGTATGGCATTCCCAACTGTGACACTGTGAAAAAGGCCCGTACTTGGCTCACTGATCACGGCTTGGACTATGTTTTTCACGACTTTAAAAAAGACGGCCTGCCCGAAAAGGCCTTGAACCTTTGGCTCAAAGAAACCGGTTGGGAAACAGTTGTCAACCGAAAAGGAACCAGCTGGCGCAAACTGACGCCCGTTGAACAAGCGAGCGTGACCAGTAACGCCTCTGCCAAGCCATTTTTAATGGCCAATCCCAGCTTGGTGAAGCGCCCTGTCATTGAATGGCAATCTGGCGCCCACCATCAAATTACAATCGGCTATCAACCAGAACAGTGGCTAGCGCGTTAAGTCCTGAGAAGGATCAAAAAAGATTAGAAAATCTTGCCCTTTTTAACGCTTTGTAAGTCTGAAAAACTAAAATCAACCTGTTCAACCGATCTATCTTCAGAAATAAAACACCATGACCACTTCCGTCTTTTCTAATTTGCTTTCCTCCAAAGCGCTGGCTTTCAGTTTATTGGCCAGCCTCGGTATGAGCTTGCCCGCTCAGGCTCAAGAGGTGGGAAACGTGATCAGCCGCACACCGGTTTACCAACAAGTCAGCGTGCCTAGGCAGGTTTGCACTCAAACGCAAGTTAGCGTTCCTGGTCAAACCACAGGTGCGGGCGCCCTCATGGGTGCTGTTGCAGGTGGCGCCATTGGTAACTCAATGGGCAAAGGTGAGGGTCGCGCTTTGGCCACCATGATTGGCGTCATTGGCGGCGCAATAGCCGGCGACAAGGTGGAAGGCCCCCAAGCCGCCCAAACTCAAACGCAACAAACTTGTACCACCCAACAAGTCTACGAAAACCGCCTCATGGGCTACAACGTGGTGTACGAGTTTGCTGGCAAGCAATACACCGTGCAATTGCCAAAAGATCCAGGCCCAACCATCAAGCTGCAAATTACCCCCATGAGCGCAGCCCCCATGGAAACGACTGCGCCTGCTATGGCCTAAAATCACGGGTTTTGTGCCACCCCTCAAGGCCGCCCTGTGTGGCCATGACACCTACCCTTGATTTCAACATGACCACCGAAAAAATCGACCACGTTTCCATCACCACCCAAGCCAACGTTTACTTTGACGGCAAATGCGTGAGCCACAACATCACATTGGCTGACGGTACCAAAAAATCGGTGGGGGTGGTTCTCCCCTCTACACTCACCTTCAACACCGGTGTGCCAGAAATCATGGAATGCGTGGGCGGTTCATGCCAATACAAACTCAAGGGCAGCTCTGAATGGTTGAGCTCTCAAGCCGGCGAAAAATTCAACGTGCCTGGACAATCTAGTTTTGAGATCCGCGTCACTGAGGCTTATCACTACATCTGCCATTTCGGTTGATCTCCCACCGCATTTGAAAGAACCTCCATGGCCACCATTCTTCAACACATTCCCGCGGGTCAAAAAGTAGGCATCGCTTTTTCAGGCGGCTTAGACACCAGTGCGGCTTTGCTGTGGATGCGCCAAAAAGGCGCCGTGCCCTACGCCTACACCGCCAACCTGGGGCAGCCTGACGAACCCGACTACGAAGAAATTCCCCGCAAAGCCACGGAATACGGTGCAGAACAAGCCCGCCTCATTGATTGCCGCAAACAACTGGCACACGAAGGCATTGCCGCTATGCAATGCGGTGCTTTTCACATTTCCACTGCAGGTGTCACCTACTTCAACACCACCCCCATTGGCCGCGCTGTGACGGGCACCATGTTGGTGGCCGCCATGACAGAAGACGACGTCAACATTTGGGGCGATGGCAGCACTTACAAGGGCAATGACATTGAGCGTTTTTACCGCTACGGTTTGCTCACCAACCCATCCCTCAAAATTTACAAGCCCTGGCTTGATCAGCTTTTCATTGACGAGCTGGGCGGTCGCGCAGAAATGTCTGCGTTCATGACGCAACATGGTTTTGGTTACAAGATGTCGGCCGAAAAAGCCTACTCCACCGACTCCAACATGCTGGGCGCCACACACGAGGCCAAAGACCTTGAGCACCTGAGCAGCGGCATGAAAATTGTGCAGCCCATCATGGGTGTGCCCTTCTGGCGTGAAGACTGCGTGGTC
>JBIKOZ010000047.1:0-8101 GCA_044357745.1 Limnohabitans sp.
GAGTTTTTCAGTGTCTGCGCGCAAGATTTGCTGCTTGACCAGCAGCACTTGTGAGGGGTGCATGGAGAAGCTCCTTAGCCCCATGCCCAACAGCAGCCGCGTCATGCTCACATCGCCGGCCATCTCGCCACACACTGACACGCTTTTGCCTTGCGCCGCACCTTCTGCAATGGTGTCCGCAATTAAACGCAATACGGCTGGATGCAATGGGTCATAAAGGTGCGCCACACTTTCGTCGGCGCGATCAATGGCCAAGGTGTATTGAATCAAGTCGTTGGTGCCAATCGACAAGAAGTCGAAGTGCTTCAAGAAAAGCTTGAGCGACAATGCTGCAGCTGGAATTTCAATCATGGCGCCCAATCGCACATTGCCATAAGCAACACCCCGCGCATCCAAGTCAAGTTGTGCTTGCTTGACCAAGGCCAAGGTTTGGTGAATTTCACTGGCATGCGCCAGCATGGGCACCAACAAATTGACCTGGCCGAAGGAGGCCGCACGCAAGATGGCTCGCAGCTGCGTTAGAAACATTTCGGGGTCAGCCAAACTCCAACGAATCGCTCGCAATCCCAACGCAGGGTTCAAGTGCGCAGCATCATGCCGCGCTTCATCGAGTGGCTTGTCAGCGCCCACATCGACCGTGCGAATGGTCACAGGCAAACCTTGCATGCCTTCAATGGCTTTGCGATATTGATTGAATTGCTCTTCTTCTTCAGGCAAATTACCCTGCCTGCCCATGAACAAAAATTCACTGCGAAAAAGTCCAACGCCCACCGCACCGGCCATCATGGCTGCACTGGTATCTTCCGGCATTTCAATGTTGGCCAACAGTTCAATTTTTTGGCCGTCAAGGGTCAAGGCCGGCGTGTGCCTGAGCCTGCTTAAACGCTCACGTTCCAAGTCGCCTTGACGCTGCTTGAAACCATACTCAGCCAAAATGATGGGCGATGGATCGACAATGATGAGGCCCATGTCGCCGTCAATGATGATCCAGTCGTCTTGCCGAATGAGTTGGCTGGCACTGCGCGCGCCCACCACGGCAGGAATGTCCAAACTCCGCGCCACAATGGCAGTGTGAGATGTTTTACCGCCGACATCGGTTACAAAACCCGTGAACACGCTTTGTTTAAATTGCAGCATGTCTGCGGGCGACAGATCGTGCGCCACCAACACCAAGGGCACGTCCATGGTGTCGCCCAATTGAAGTTCTTGTTGCGGCCTTGCCTGCGGCTTGGTCCGAATCACAGGCGCATGACCGCTTTTTAAAAAATGCAAAATCCGTTCTGTCACTTGCTCCAAGTCTGATTTGCGCTCGCGCAAATAGGCGTCTTCCATTTCATCAAACTGGCGGCCAATGACCTCCATCTGACTGGTCAACGCCCACTCGGCGTTGTAAAACCTTTTTTCAATCCAGTGCTTCACGCTCGTCGACAAGCTCTCGTCTTCGAGCAACATCAAGTGCACATCAAGCAATGCGCCCAGCTCGGGGGGCGCGTCGGAGGTGAGTTCGTGTTGAAGACGTCGAAGCTCTTCAACGACGGCATTGCGCGCTTGACGCAAGCGATCAATTTCTGCGGCGACTTGATCGGGTTGAATGAAGTAATGCGCCACATCCACGCGGCTTGATGCCACAAGCACCGCCCGTCCAATGGCGATCCCTCTGGCAACGGCAAGGCCATGAATACTGAATGTCATTCACCCTCGCCAAACTTATCGGCAATCATTGCCAGCAAGGCGTCCAAAGCCTCTTGCGCTTGATCACCCTCTGTGTCAATGATCACTTCACTGCCAATGCCAGCAGCCAACATCATGACACCCATAATGCTCTTGGCATTGACGCGCCGCTCTCCCTTTGCAATCCATACTTCGCAAGGAAAACCACCTGCCAACTTCGTCAGTTTGGCAGAGGCGCGAGCATGCAAGCCGAGTTTATTGCTGATGGTCGTGGTAGCTTGGGGCATGTCGAGGTCCTGATTGATTTTGAGGTGCAGTGCAGCCTACGGGCATGATGCCTTGGGTGCCGCCCGCTTGCGCACGTGCGGCCAACGCGTCTAAGGTTTCGTGGCGATAGCACACGCTTCGAAGCAGCATGGGTAAATTCACGCCAGCCAACAAGCGCGTGTCAACGCCATCGTTGAGTTTTTGGGCCACATTGGAAGGCGTAGCGCCAAACACGTCACTTAACAACAAGACCTCGGCGGTGTTGAGTTTGGCCATGGCCGCTTTGGCCAAAATCAAACTCTCCTCAGGGCTTGCGTGGGGCGCTATGTCCAATGCCAGAACGCCCGAAGCACATTCGGGAAAAACGTGCAAGGCGCACTCGCGCAAAGCCGAAGCCAGCGGCGCATGGGCAACAATGAGAATTCCAATCATGCTGAATTATCGCGGTTTGCCCAGTGAAAATAAACGTACGACAAGGTCGCAAACACACCAAAGACAGAAAAAGCCAACTGAAAGGCCAGGACAGGTGGCCAACCAAGCGATTTGAAGAAGTCAACGCCCAAACCAATGCCCCACTGAACCACAAACACGCCCAAGAAAATAACCAGGTTGTAGGCGGACAGTGCTCGGCCTGCCAAATGCGGCGGAAAGGCCATGCCCACAGCGGGTTGCGCCAAGGATACAAAGGTGCTGGTCACGCAAAAAAGTGTCAAAACAATGGCCGTGCTGTCCCCCAAATCGGGGCCCCGCCAAATGAGACAAGCCAATACCAGCAAGCTTGCGGGCTGGCCCCAAGCAATCAACCGATCCGGCGATATCCCGCGCTTTGCCAGCTTTGGCGTCACCAAACCCCAAAGCCAAAACGTGCAAAGCATCGTCAAGTTGATCGCAAACAAGCCTGTTGCTGCCGACACGGGCGAGTAGCCTCCGACCACCGTCATCCAAGGGCCGGCCCATAAAGTTTGAACCGCTATCATGCCCCCATAGCTAAAGAATCCGATGGGCGCCATGCGCCAAAAATAAGCATTTCGCCAAATGGGGCCGTAACCCGCCTCTTCATCTGAGGGCTTGACGGCGTTTTCGCTTGGTTTTTCCCAGACGGGGACCACCCAATAGATCAGCAGCATGGCCAGCACGACCAGCACCGCAAGCCCCGCAAAAATGGCACGCCATCCCGTGATGGGCATTAACCATTGCACAGGCAAAGTGGAAGCCAGCATGCCCAAAGAGCCCGACATGAGCATCCATGAATTGGCGCGCAGCTGCGCACCTGGGTCCATCCACCGACGGTAGCCTGTTAATGGCGACATCAAGCAGGCACTGACTCCCACGCCACATAAAAAACGCGCCAGCCAAAGGCCGATAAAACTTTCGGCCATGGCAAAACAAATACACCCCAAAACGGCGATGACCAAAAAGGACAAGATCACTTTTTTAGGACCATGCAAATCAAGCCACTTGCCCAGCGGCAATTGGGTCACTGAAAAGCCAAGAAAATAGCCGCCCGCCAAAAGGCCCAGGTCTTGGGCAGACAGCCCCAGTTCTTGCGTCAACGCAGGCGACAAAGTGGCCGTAATGGCCCGCATCAGGGTCGACAAGAAATAGGCAAACGCAAAGGCCAGAAAGACCACCACAATTTGACGTCTCTCCAGCAGAGGACTTTGGGTTGGGTTCATGGCCATTGAAGACTTTCTAAAAATTGATCGGCACTCTGATCGTTTTGAGCGCGGCTTGTTTTATTTTGATAGACAACTGCGTGGACTAAGCGCACCGCATCGCCATCGATGTGGGCAAACCACACCGCATGCGCCTTCACGGCTTGCCCAGTGGGGCCGGTGCCTTCTGCCTTCACGCGCAACGCCCCCGGTAATATTGCCAGGTGCTGTGGCGTCCAAGGAGTTTCATTGACGCCTTGTGCACGCATATTTTGCAACGTGGCTTGGCGCCAACCCTTCATTAATTCGGCACGGTCCACCGAGGCCTTCACACTTGTGGACATCACAGCCCACACGGCGTCATCGGCTTCACAGCCCGCCACGGCAAGGTCTAAGGCCTCACCCGCCATCGTGACCTGCCTGACCGTTCGGTCTGGTTTACAGGGCAACTCAAAGCGCAAAGAGCTTCCTTCAAGCTGGGTCGCGCGCCAATTTAAATTGGGCTGACAAGCGGCAAGGCTTAGCAATACACCGCCAAATAAAATCGATGACAACAATTTCAACATGTCTTGATTATCAACGTGTGCATCGCGCTTTGTTTTTCGCGACAATGTGCACATGAATTCATTAGACGGCATCCGTATCCTTGACCTCTCCCGCGTCCTTGCGGGTCCTTGGTGCACCCAAACTTTGGCCGACCTGGGTGCCGATGTGATCAAGATAGAGCGGCCTGGCGCAGGGGATGACACGCGCAGTTGGGGGCCCCCATTTCTGAAAGATGAACATGGGAAAGATACACCAGAAGCTGCATATTACTTAGGAACCAATAGAAATAAGCGCTCACTTACTTGCGATATTTCCAAACCTGAAGGCCAAGCCCTGATCCGCGAATTGGTGCTGCATTGCAACGTCTTCATTGAAAATTTCAAAGTGGGCGACATGGCCCGATACGGCCTTGACTACGACAGTCTTTGCGCCCTCAATCCCCGGTTAATTTACTGCAGTGTGACGGGTTTTGGCCAAACCGGCCCCTATCGTGATCGTGCGGGTTACGACTATGCCGTGCAAGGCATTGGTGGCTTAATGAGCGTGACCGGCGAGCGAGACGATCTGGGCGGGGGGCCTCAAAAAGTGGGCGTCGCTGTGGCCGATTTGTTCACGGGCATGTATGCCGCTGTGGGCATTTTGGCGGCACTGCGACATGTCGAAAAAACCGGTCAAGGCCAATATGTAGACATGGCTTTGTTAGACACACAGGTGGCCATGCTGGCCAATTTGGGGGCGAATTATTTGGTGAGCGGGAAAACGCCGGGCCGCGCCGGCAATGCCCATCAGAACATCGTGCCCTACCAAGTCTTTGAAGTGAAGGCGAGCCCACAAGCATTGGCCATTGACGGCGCTGGCGCACGGGATCATTTGATCTTGGCCGTAGGCAACGATGGTCAATACGCCAAGTTTTGTCATGTGGCAGGTCACCCTGAATTGGCCACAGATCCACGGTTTGCCAAAAATACCGACCGGGTTAAAAACCGCAGCGTATTGGTGCCCTTGCTTGAAAAAATCATGCTGACCCGAACAAAAGCAGAGTGGCTGCCGGCACTTGAAGTGGCCAAAGTACCCTGTGGCGCGATCAACAATTTGGCGGAAGTTTTTGCAGACCCTCAAGTGACGGCACGACAAATGGTGAGCACATGGCAGCACCCTCACCAAAAAGATTTGAAGCTGGTTTCTAGCCCTTTAAAGCTCAGCGTGACGCCCGTCCGTCAAGATCATGTGCCGCCCCAACTGGGCCAGCACACCACGCAGCTGCTCAAAGAGGTTTTGGGCTACAGCGACTCACACATTGAAAGCCTCAAAAATAAAGACATCATCTGATGTCTTGAGGAATTCCAGCCCTTCAGTCGTTGGCTTGCATGAAGCCCACGACTGAAGCCAATAAACCACTACTCCTTGCGGAAATTATCGTGGCAAGCTTTGCAAGTGGCGGCTGCGGGGCCAAAGGCTGTTTTGAGCGCATCGACATTGCCGACCTTGGCAGCAACGGCAAGCTTGGTTAATTCTGCTTGCATTTTGTCGCCCGCTTCTTTGTACTTTGCACTGTCTTTCCAGATTTCAGGCTTAGCGCGCGTATCGCCTTTGTCACTGCCTTCCGTAAAAGCAGCCCAAGGTAATTTGGATATGGCAGCCGCAATATCGGCATTTTCAGCGGCCGCTTTTGCATCATAGGGGGCTCGGCCGTTGGCCATCGCACCAACCCGGCCAAAGTGAGCCGACATGACGGTGAGGCTGGCTTTTCTGTATTTGATGGCGTCTTCAGGTTTCGCAAATTGTGCTGCGGCAGGCAATGTCAATACCCCGGCCGCCAAGCCTGTCAGGATAATAAAAAGTTTTCTCATAAAAGGCTCCAAGTTTTGTTGCTGTGCATTACAGTTTCTCATGTTTTAAAAAAATTTGCAGAGCCTCGGGCTTTGATGAAAGCGACTGAATGATTCAAGTGAGAGTTTGGGATTTACCGACACGTGTTTTCCACTGGGCCTTGGCGATTTTGGTGGCTGCATTGGTAGTCTCCGGCCTGGTGGGCGGGGAGGCCATGATCTGGCACTTCCGTTTTGGTTACTGTGTGGGTAGCTTGATTATTTTCAGAGTGGTCTGGGGTTTTGTAGGCGGTTTTTGGTCCCGCTGGCGTCAGTTTTCTTGCTCGCCAACCTCGCTCAAAGCTTTCCTAGGTGGCAAGACATCCACGTCGCGTTACTTGGGGCACAGCCCAACAGGCTCGCTTTCTGTGATTGTCATTTTGCTGTTTTTGGCGGCTCAAGTTGGGGCGGGAATGATGAGCGATGACGAGATTTCCAATGCCGGGCCCCTCACGCCATTTGTCTCTGGGGCCATCATTCAATGGGCAACTTATTGGCACAAAGAAATTGGCAAAGTCGCCATTCTTTTACTGGTTGCGCTGCATGTGCTGGCCATTGCTTGGTACTTTTACAAGAAGAATGAAAACCTGTTGCGCCCCATGCTGACTGGGGACAAAATGAGCCATGACAATGCGCCAGTTTCAAAAGACCGACCTGTCGATTGGTTAAAGGCTATTTTGCTGATGGCTGCCAGTGCTTATGCCATCTACAAACTAATCCATCTTGTTCCTTGATTTTCAAAATTTACAGCGCACCACGCTCCACTCCAAATTTTTCAGTTCTACCGCTTTGTCAGAAAACACCCACCCCACCATTTTGCTGTTTGAGCCCACTTCACCTGAAGACATTCATTCAGTTCGCGAGATTTTTTTAGAGTACGCAAACACGCTCGACGTTGATTTGTGTTTTCAAGGGTTTGAGCTTGAGTTGCAGGAATTGCCGGGTGAATATGCACCGCCACGAGGTGCTTTGTTGTTGGCCATGGTGAATCAACAGGTGGCAGGGTGTTGCGCGCTGAGGCCCCTAGATTCTGCGGATGTCCCCAATTCGTCAGAAATGAAACGACTTTATGTTCGCCCTGCCTTTAGAAGGCTTGGGCTAGGCCGCCAATTGGCCGAGGCCATCCTGGATGCTGCCCGTCGCCATGGCTACAGCAGCATTTTTTTAGACACGCTCGACGAAATGGAAACGGCCCGTGCCTTGTACGAAGATTTGGGCTTTGAAGAAATTCCACCTTACTATCACAACCCTGTGCCAGGCGCTCACTATCTTCGCGTCATGCTCTGATGTGCGTCAGCCACTGGCTGGGTTGGGATATTTGTAGCTTTAAGCTCAGTTCATTAGGCTTTGGCTTGCGACAGCATGGTGTCTGCGTCGCTCACTTCAAATTTACCTGGACCTTCAACATTGAGCGTAGCGACTTTGCCGTTTTTCACGAGCATCGAATAACGGTTGCTGCGCAAACCCATACCGCGTGCGGTGAGGTCCAACGTCAGGCCCGTAGCCTTGGTGAAGTCAGCACTGCCGTCACCCATCATGCGAACTTTGCCCGTACTGTGCAGATCGCGACCCCAAGCGCCCATGACAAATGCATCGTTCACGCTGACACACCAAATTTCATCAACACCCGCGGCCTTCAAGGCATCAAATTGCGCCACATACCCGGGCACGTGCTTGGCTGAACAGGTGGGTGTGAAAGCACCAGGCAATGCAAATACCGCAATGGTTTTCCCAGCAGAAGCCTTGGCGACATCGACAGGGTTGGGGCCGATGCTGCAACCATTGCCTTCTACCTCAACGAACTCGGTCAATGTGACGGCGGGAATAGTGTCTCCAACTTTGATCATGGTGTTTCCTTTAAAAATAGCGTGAATGAACGAAAAAAAAACGACCCACTATTGTGAGTCGTTTTTAGAAGCTCTGCTGAAACTAAGCTGAATGAGCTTATACAGTCTCTGCCTTTTCAACCAAACGGGTAGCAACCCAGTTTTTGGTTTTGGAAATTGGCTTGCTCTCGGTGATTTCAATCACGTCGCCCATGCCATATTGTCCTGTTTCGTCATGTGCGTGGTACTTGCTTGATTTGGCAACAAT
>JBIKOZ010000145.1:0-5243 GCA_044357745.1 Limnohabitans sp.
AATCAAAACCGTGGTGACATGGTCCTGCAAGTTCTGGCCCACACCAGGAAGTTCGTGCACCAATGGAATGCCAAGATCTTGCAAGTGAAGTGCAGGACCCACGCCTGACAGCATTAAGAGCTGAGGGGATCCAAACGCACCACTTGAAAGAATCACCTCTTTTCGGGCTCGCACTTCATGGTCTTTGTTTTGAAGCTTGTAGCGAACTCCTACGGCGCGTTTGCCTTCAAAGATAATTTGTGTTGCATGCGCATTTGAGATAACACTTAAATTCGACTGATGGCGATGCGGATCAACATACGCCCTGGCGGCATTCCAGCGCTCGCCGTTTTTTTGCGTGACTTGTCCGGGGGAAACACCATATTGCTTTTCACCGTTGTAATCTGGGTTGCTTGGAATGCCTTGTTCGTTGCATGCCTTGATAAACGCCTGATTGATCGGGCTGGGACTTCTTAAAAAACTCACGTTCAATGGACCGCCCACACCGCGATAATCATTGGCGCCAAAGCATTCATTGTTTTCTGATTTTTTGAAGTATGGCAAAACGTCTTGGTAGGACCAACCATCATTGCCCAGGGCGGCCCAGTGGTCGTAGTCATTGGGATTGCCGCGGGTGTAGACCATGGCATTGACCGATGAGCTGCCACCCATGACCTTGCCTCTGGGCTGAAAGCCTTTTCGGCCATTGAAGCCGGCTTGGGGAACGGTGTTGTAACCCCAACTGTTGATATTGAAAGGCGCAGTGGCTGCAAAGCCCAAAGGCGCAATCACAAAGACAGAATTATCAGACCCGCCCGCTTCAAGCAAGCATACAGAGACAGAAAGATCTTCGCTTAGCCGACCCGCTACACAGCAGCCTGCTGAGCCACCACCGACCACCACATAATCAAATTCAGAATGAGTCATGCCGATTACCTCGTGACAATTGAAAAATTACCTGGCGCTTTGTCAAGCATGCTGAAAAACATCGCCAGATCGATTTTGCTACCGTCAATTTTGGTTTGATCGGACAACAACAAGTCTTTGCCACCCGCCTGACCGAGAATCAGTTTTAGGAAAAAAGGCTTTGTTAAAGTGAGCGTTGCATTGGCATCTTTCTCAGCTGATTTTTTGGTATGACGCATCACAGAATTGTTAACATTCAACACAAAAGTTTCTCGGGTGTCCGAAAAAACCAAGTTGATTTTCAGTTTCTTTCCCTCTGCCTTGGACGCATTCAAAGAGGCTGCCATCGCCTCTAAAAAACGTTCGATGGGAGTTTGATTCAACATTTCAATCAGCCCCTCACGAGAGATGCCAACTTCAGGCGGCCCTTGGCGCAGCTCCATGGCGCCCGTCAGGTAAAAATTGCGCCAGGCAGAAGATTCTGCGCCATAACCCAATTTTTCAAAACTCTGCGCCATCAACTCTTTGGCATCCGCATTTTTAGGCGACACATCGACCACATGTTTAAGCAACTCAGATGCCCAGCGATATTCACCATTGCGCATTGCCACCTTGGCTGCCGCAATGACTTTGTCGGCGCCGCCCATCAGCGCGACATATTTCTCTGAAGCCTGTGCAGGTGGCAATGGGTCAAGGTTGGCGGGATGCGCGTCGAACCAACCCATGTAGTTTTGATAAACGGCCTTCACGTTATGTTTGACCGTGCCGTAGTAACCGCGAATGCTCAAGTGTTCATCCAAGGCCTTGGGTAATTGCAGGGTTTCTGCAATTTCAGAAGCATTGAAGCCCGCATTGATTTTGCGAACAGTTTGATCATGAATAAATTGATAGGTGTCACGTTGCTTCGCAATAAAGTCTTGAATATTTGCAGCACCCCAAACTGGCCAATGATGCTGGTTAAAAACAACCTCAGAGTTTTGAACATGACTGAGCGAATCATTTAAAAACGAGGACCATTTGGTGGCATCTCGAACTTTGGCACCGCGCAGGGTGTACAAATTATGCAGGGTGTGTCCCATGATTTCAGCGCCACAGAAGGCCTTGAAATCGGGCAAGTAAAAAGTAAATTCAGAAGGTGCTTCACTGCCTGATGCATTGTGAAAAACAAAGCGAACGCCATCCAGATTCATCTCTTGCTTTTCTTGTTGCACAACAATATTGGGCGTCAAAATACCGAGTTTGCCAAAAGCCACTGCCTTGCCCAAGCCGTTGTCGACCAAGCCGGTTTCACTTTTTGGCAACCTACTGCCATACATGTACATGGAACGACGGCCCATGGCGGGACCCAACAATATATTTTCGCTGGTGGCTTCTTCCATAAATCCCACGGGTGCCACGATGGGTAATTTTTTAGATTGCGCCTCTTGCGCGCTGACAACCCCTAAGGCACCGCCAAAATGATCGGCATGACTGTGCGTAAAAATCAGCGCTGAGACCTTTTGATTTCCTAAATGCAGGCGGGCAAAAGCCAAAGCTGCCGCCGAAGTTTCTTCAGACGTTAAGGCATCGACCACAATCAAGCCGGTCTTGCCTTGAATCAAGGTCATGTTGGCCAAATCGAAACCACGCAACTGCCATATGCCTTCAGTGACCTTGAACAAGCCAATTTGATTGTTCAAGATGGCTTGCCGCCAGAGGCTGGGATTGACCGTTGCGGGTGCACTGCCTCGAATGAATGAAAAGGCATCAAAGTCCCAAATGACATGGCCAGATGCGTCTTTAACCTGCCCAGTCGGCGCCGCGATAAATCCTTTTCTGGCATCGCTTTGCTGGAGCCATTCGGGAGATGACTGCGCTTGAGTTGACAGCGTTGCAGACTTGGAACTCGAAGTTGTTTCTGTTTTTTGGCACGCAAGCAGCAGAAAACTTGCGAGCATCCCTAAGAGAATTTTCACACCTAACTTCAAAGTCATACCACGACCATTCATTTAAATACTTCCAAGCGGAGAGTTATAGACCATGTCAGTCAATAGAACTAGGGGTAATACCCTGTTCAATGCAAAGGCAAAGTGCATACTTTACGCATCGCATCATTAAACAAAGACATGAACAACCCCACCATAGATTCTGGTCGCTTGCCGGCACCCATTTAGATTGCTACAAAAATATGCGCTTCATTGATTTGTACGTATGACCCAATTGCAAACACTTCAAACTCAGACCAACATAGGTTTCGTTGGCATCGGCAACATGGGTTTTGCCATGATGTCCCGATTGTTGTCACAGAATTGGGCCACAACAGTCTTTGACATTGATGCGAATGCCATGCAAAAAGCCAAGTCGGAGGGGGCTACCCTTGCCCATCATGCTGGCGAAATTGCGTCGCTTTGCAGAATTAGCTTTCTCGTAGTGGTTGACTCTGCACAAGTCAACGAAGTTTTGAACGGTCCTCACGGTTACTTTTCCAAAGCACAAGCAGGTAACGTGTTGTTTCTCTGCCCCACTCTGGGACCGGTTGATGTTTCTAAGTTTGCATCGCAAGCACAAGCAAAAGGCGTTCAACTCATTGATGCGCCCATGTCGGGCGGCCCTTTGCGTGCCAGAGAAGGACAGATGAGTTTCATGCTGGCTGGCGCTCAAGAAGTTTTGAGATCACTTGAAAGCCTGTTGAACGCCATCACACCCCATCGATTTTTCATCAGCGAAACCGCTGGTGATGCCGCCAAAACAAAACTGGCCAACAACTTGTTGGCAGCCATCAATTTGGCAGGCGCGAGTGAGGTGCTGGCCATGGCCCAAGCATGGGGCTTAGAGCCGCAAACCACATTGGCGGTCATGCAGGCCAGCAGCGGACAAAGCTGGATTGGGCAAGATCGGTTGCAACGCGCATTAAAAAATGATTTTGAACCCAGAGCGCACACTACCTTGCTGGCAAAAGACACACGACTGGCCATAGAAGCGTGCCAGGCGATGAACATCAAAGTGCCGAGTTTGGGTGCATTGGCCACACATCAGTTTGCCATGGCCTGCGAGATGGGGCATGCCCATCAAGATGACGCCAGTTTATTTTTAATGGCCGGCGGCAAACCTGTTCAAAAAACTTAGGCCATAGCCGGTTCGGCTGACTGAACAGGCGCGTAGCCCATTTCGTCTAAAGCTTTTGTCAAATGCTGCACGCTGCGTGAGGGGTTGTGCAATTTTTCTAAGCCAAATAAACCAATGCGGAAAGTCATGAAGTCTTTTGGCTCGTCGCACTGAAGGGGCACACCTGCAGCAGTTTGCAAGCCCAGTGCCAAAAACTTCTTGCTGTTGTGTATCTCGGCGTCTTGGGTGTAACTGACCACCACACCAGGCGCCTGGAAGCCCGATGCCGCCACGCTCTTAAAACCTCGCGCTTCTAAAAGCGTCCTCACCTGTTGACCTAATGCCGCTTGTTCTTGTTTGACCTTTTCAAATCCATAGGCCTGAGTTTCCTGCATGACTTGGCGCAAACTTGCCAACGCATCTGTGGGCATGGTGGTGTGATACATGTGCGTGCCAGATTCGTAGGCCTCCATGATGTGCAACCACTTTTTCAAGTCGCACGCAAAGCTAGAACTTTGAGTGGCATCGATAGCAAGTCTGGCACGTTCACTCAACATCACCATGGCACAGCAAGGCGATCCGCTCCAACCCTTTTGAGGCGCGCTGATCAAAACGTCAACGCCAGTGGCTTTCATATCAACCCACATGGCACCAGACGCAATGCAGTCCAACACAAACAAGCCACCGACTTTGTGAACAGCCTCAGAAACACGCAACAAATAGCCATCGGGCAACATCATGCCTGCGGCTGTTTCAACGTGGGGGGCAAATACTACGGCAGGTTTCTCAGAAGCGATTTGTGCTTCGACTTCTTCAATGGGACAAGGCACCCAAGCGGATTTTGTGTCTGCGTTTTTTTGTTTGGCCTTGAGAATCACAGAAGAACTGGGTATGCCACCCATGTCAAAAATTTGCGTCCAACGAAAGCTGAACCAACCATTGCGGATGACCATGACTTTCTTGCCATGCGCAAATTGGCGAGCCACCGACTCCATGCCAAAAGTACCGCTACCAGGTACCAACGCAACGGAATGCGCTGCATACACTTCTTTCAGAATGGACGAGATGTCTTGCATCACACCCTGAAAGCGCTTTGACATGTGATTCAGTGCACGGTCTGTGTAAACCACTGAAAACTCAAGCAAGCCATCGGGGTCAATGTTGGGCAGCAATGCGGGCATGGTCATTCTCCTGAATGAAAGAGGAACCTAGAATTTTAGGCTTTTAGCAGTCAAATGTCTTTGCCAAAAGATGCTAGAAGCCCTCTAAGGCTC
>JBIKOZ010000296.1:0-2814 GCA_044357745.1 Limnohabitans sp.
CTAGGGTTTGCACTTATCTTCGCCCTCTACTCTGCCACTAGGATTGGCGCAAAGGAATCCCGACTCATGCTTTTTATTCAAACAATGACTTCACGCCTGCAACAACTTCTGTGCGTGGCCGCCCTGCTTCCAACGCTGGCATTTTCACAGGCTTGGCCCACCAAACAAGCCATCAAACTGGTGGCTGTATTTCCACCTGGTGGCTCTGTGGATCAAGTCGCTCGCATCATTGCACCCGTGCTATCTCAGCAATTAGGGCAAAGTGTCATTGTGGAAAACAAAGGGGGTGCCTCCGGCGTGATAGGCACCGCAAGCATGCTTTCAGCCCCTGCAGACGGCTACACATTTGCCGTGGTTTTTGACACTCACGGGGTGAATCAGAGCCTGATTCCCAACATGCCCTATGACAGCAAGAAAGACATCGTGCCCCTTATTTTGGTGGGCACTTCAGCCATGGTTTTGACATCCAACGTTGGCAATGACTACAAATCGTTTGCGGATGTAGTGGCTGCCGCAAAAGCTAAAAAGACGGTTTCTTTCGGCACCATCGGCAACGGCAGCTTGGGACACTTGGCAATGGCCTTGCTCGGCAAAAATTCCAATTTGGATTTCAATCACATTCCCTACAAAGGCGGTGGCCCGCTCATGACGGATGCCGTTGCCGGCCATGTACCTTTGGCCATGGGCACTGTCTTTTTAAGCAAACCTCACATCGACAACAAACGCATTCGTCCTTTGGCCGTGACCTCGCTGAAACGAGTTCCAGAGTTTCCAGATGTCCCCACCATTGCCGAAGCTGGATTTCCTGGTTTTGAAGCGCCTGCGTGGTGGGCTTTGTTGGCATCTGCCAAGACGCCCCCTGAAGTGGTCAAACGCATGAACGATGAGCTGAACAAGGTTTTACAAAACCCAGAGATCTCTCAAAGGCTGAGCGCTCAGGGCGTTGAGATTTCTGGGGGCAGCGTGGACAAAGCCAAAAACTTCATCGACAAGCAAATTGACACTTGGGCCAAAGTGGTTCGCGACAACGGCATCAAGCCCGACTGAGGGCTTGATCAGAACACGGCAAAGCTTATGCCTCGGGCGTAATTTGAAGCGCCACCAACAATCGAGCCACCATGTTGTAAGTGGCGATGGCGGTGGTCAGTTCCACAATCTCAGTGGTACTTAAACGGCTCTGTAAATGCTTAAACAAGGCATCGTCTACTTTGACATGCTGGGTCATTTGGGCGGCATATTGCACCACCCACTGCGACATGTCATCGAAGGCAGCATCAGAAACACCTGCAGATGGATTCGCACTGACCGCACGCTGCAGCGCATCCAATTCGGCTTGGGTTCCGCCAGCCTTCAAAAAGTCAGGCGCATGGTGGTGATACTCATAGTGAGCGCCTGTTAGCAAGGCCACAGTACAGATACCCAGTTCACAAAGTTTTCGAGAAGCCGATAGCCCCGTTCGCACATTGCGCAAGTAAACATTCCAGCCCGCAGCAACCGGCTCACTCCAGAGCAGCGCTTTGTCTAAATTAAGAAGTGCTCCACCACGGCGAGCCAAGATGGCTTCGACCAGTTCTTTAGGTTGTGGATATTGCTCAGGAGTCCAGTCTGGAATGCGCATGGTGAAAAGCCTTTGATTAAATCGAGTTATTTATAAAAAACTTCAAGTTTGCCTTTGAGTTTCATGAGCAATGGATTGCCCTTACGGTCCAGTGTTTTGCCTGCAGGCACCTTCACCCAGCCCTCGCTCAGGCAATATTCCTCCACATCATGTCGGTCCTTGCCATTAAAGCGAATGCCAATGTCGTGCTTGAGTACCTCAACATTGTAAAAAGGGCTGCGCTCATCAATGCACAGATGGTCAGGAAGTTCAGGACGCGAATTTGTATCACTCATTTTTTTCAAGTCAATCAAGTCAAACTGATCCGATCCTAACACCGGCCCTTTAACTGCGGACTCAGAATGGCCTTGGTAAAGCTTCTGATTGAGAGGAAGAATGGTGATTGGAAACTCTCTTTAAAACCCAAATTTGGTCTGACCAATTAGGGTTATCTTGGATATTGAACCCCCTCCTGGCATGTGATACTCAAACTTGTTTTAAGTTTCCCATGACTTCTTTGGAAGGCAGGGTGTTTTTCAGGAAATATCAATGGCCAGTGTTTCGATACGATCTGTCAAAAAGAATTTTGGCGAAGTTCCCATTCTTCACGGTGTCGACATTGAGATCAAGGACGGCTCCTTTACCGTCCTAGTGGGCCCGTCTGGATGCGGCAAGTCCACATTGCTTCGCATGATTGCCGGCTTAGAAGAAATCAGCAGCGGTGAAATTCACATTGGCAATCGACAAGTCAACGACCTGCCCCCTAAAGAACGTGACATTGCCATGGTTTTCCAAAACTATGCGCTCTACCCCCACATGACAGTTGGCGAAAACATGGCTTTTTCGCTCACCCTTGCCAAACGCCCGCAAGAAGAAATTGACAAAAAAGTAGCCCGTGCTGCAGACATCTTGGCCCTAGGCTCTTTGCTTGAGCGTTATCCTCGCCAACTCTCTGGCGGTCAACGCCAGCGTGTGGCCATGGGGCGTGCCATTGTTCGCGACCCCCAAGTGTTTTTATTTGACGAGCCCCTGTCCAACCTCGATGCCAAACTTCGAGTGGCCATGCGCAGTGAAATTAAGGAACTGCATCAGCGCTTGCAAACCACCTCCATCTACGTCACGCACGATCAAATTGAAGCCATGACCATGGGCGATCAAATTGTGGTCATGCGCGATGGCCGCATTGAACAAACCGGATCGCCTCTAGAGCTTTACGA
>JBIKOZ010000048.1:0-8056 GCA_044357745.1 Limnohabitans sp.
ACATTGTTTCCGACCATGGGGCCTTTGCCCGTTACGTCGCAGACGCGTGCCATGTGGACACTCCGATACTTTTATAAACAGCTGGTGCCTGATCAGCTTTGAGAAATCCAAAAGTGGCCGCATTCATGCAAGCTTCAAATGTTTTTCAAAACGGAAGGCGGTCCAGCCTCACCTCGCCAGAAGGGTGGCGGTAACCCATTATTGCAGTGCCGCCCATTTGGACCGCTCAGCAAAGCCTTGGATTATAGCCAGCTTTTCAGGCTTGAGCCAAGGAAAAACGGCTAAAAATCGCTTCAGGCGCCTTCTTGCTCCAAAAAGCGCTGAGCATCCAAGGCGGCCATGCAACCCGTTCCGGCACTGGTAATGGCCTGTCGGTAGACGTGATCCTGGACATCGCCCGCTGCAAAAACGCCAGGTACGCTGGTCATGGTGGCAAAGCCTTTGAGCCCACTTTGGGTCACGATGTAGCCGTTCTCCATGCCCAACTGACCCTGGAAAATATCAGTATTGGGCGAGTGACCAATGGCGATGAAGCAACCTTTGAGTTCTAAATCTTGCAATGAGCCGTCTTTGGTTGACTTCAGGCGTACGCCGGTCACACCGGTGTTGTCGCCCAAAACTTCTTCCAATGTTTGGAAAGTTTGCAACACAATTTTGCCGGCGGCCACTTTGTCCATCAGCTTGTCGACCAAGATGGGCTCGGCTTTGAATTTGTCGCGCCGGTGAATGAGGTAGACCTTGCTGGCAATGTTAGACAAGTACAAAGCCTCTTCCACAGCGGTGTTGCCGCCGCCCACCACACAGCAAACTTGCTCTTTGTAAAAGAAACCATCGCAAGTTGCGCAACCAGAAACACCGCGGCCCATGAAGGCTGTCTCGGAGTCTATGCCTAAGTATTTGGCGGAGGCGCCAGTGGCAATGATCAGGGCGTCGCAAGTGTAGACACCGCTATCGCCAGTCAAAGTGAAAGGACGCTTGCTGAAATCCACCTTGTTGACGTGGTCAAACACAATTTGCGTATTGAAGCGCTCGGCATGCTCCAAAAAGCGCTGCATGAGGTCTGGGCCTTGCACGCCATGCACATCTGCCGGCCAGTTGTCCACTTCGGTGGTGGTCATGAGTTGGCCGCCTTGGGCGATGCCGGTGATGAGCAAAGGTTTCAAATTGGCGCGGGCTGCATACACGGCAGCGGTGTAGCCTGCAGGGCCGGAACCCAAAATCAAAACTTGGGCATGTTGGGTGGGGAGAGTGGTGGACATGATGGACAATCTTGCTGAATTCGGGAAAACACTAAAGCCCCATTGTAAGAACCTTCCGAAACACCTGTTTGGGGGGGTCTATCGGGTAAGCTTCAGGGGTAGACCATGACCTATTCACTTCGCACCCTCAACAGCGCCTCAGGGACCTCTGAATCAGACTCGAAAACCGGGTTGCCAGAGGGCTCAGGCCTGCTGCGCTTCACGCAAGAAATTTTTCTATTTGTAGGCGCTGCTGGTTTGTTGGTGTTGACCTTGGCCATGTTCAGTTTCAGCCCCAAAGACCCTTCTTGGTCTGGTTCTGGCCTGGGTGGGCTGGTTGGCAATTGGATGGGCCCGTTGGGGGCTTGGTTAGCGGATGGCATGTACTTCTGCTTTGGCTATTCTGCCTGGTGGTTGGTGGCAATTTCGGCGCGTGTTTGGTTAAACGCCTGGGCAAAGTGGTTGAGAAGCTCAGAGGCTTCAGCCAACCGCAGCGATCGCGAATCAGAATCAAATTGGAAGACACGTTTGATTTTTTGGGCTGGTCTATTTCTGCTCATGTCCTCGAGCAGTGCAGTTGAATGGGCCCGCCTCACCCGTTGGGATGTTTTGCTGCCAGGGACCAGCGGTGGTGCCTTGGGCTTGACGGTGGGTCATTTCACGATGAAATGGCTGGGTGCCAATGGCTCAAGTTTGGTTGAAATTAGTTTGGCGGCATTGGGAATGAGCTGGGTATTTGGATTTTCATGGGGGCAGGTCTGTGAGAGCCTGGGTGCCAAGATCGACGGCTTGATGCAATCGCGTCAAGACAAGCGCGAAATGGAAGAAGACTTGGCCATGGGCCAACAAGCGTTGCGCGAACGGGAGCAGCTTCAATCGAATGCGCCCGTCGAACCCAAGTTACATCCGTTGGGTGATGCGTTCGAAGAGAAGCCACTGTTTGCAGCGGCGGGTGTGGCAGCACCTGTTTTTGCAGAACCCGTCGCGCCCATGGTCATTGAAGCCCCAGTGACCGCAGTGCCGCGAAGCGAACGGGTGGTGAAAGAGCGTCAAAAACCTTTGTTCTCTGAACTGCCAGACAGCAAACTGCCCCAAGTTGATTTGTTAGACAGCTTGACGCTAAGGCAAGAGGGGGTTTCACCGGAAACACTCGAGATGACCAGTCGCATGATTGAGAAACGCCTCAAAGATTTTGGCGTTGAAGTGCGGGTGGTTGCGGCGGCGCCTGGGCCTGTGATCACGCGCTATGAAATTGAGCCCGCCACAGGCGTGAAGGGCTCGCAAGTGGTGAACCTGGCCAAAGACTTGGCGCGATCACTCAGCCTTATTTCTATTCGCGTGGTCGAAACCATTCCGGGTAAAAATTTCATGGCCTTGGAGTTGCCCAACGCCAAACGTCAGTCCATCAAGCTCAGTGAAATTTTGGGTTCGCAGGTCTATAACGACGCCAAGTCAATGCTCACCATGGGCCTGGGCAAAGACATCGTCGGCAATCCGGTGGTGGCCGACTTGGCCAAAATGCCGCACGTGCTTGTGGCAGGTACCACCGGCTCAGGCAAGTCGGTTGGCATCAACGCCATGATTTTGTCTTTGCTCTACAAAGCCGAAGCGCGTGATGTCAGGTTGCTCATGATCGATCCCAAGATGTTGGAGATGTCGGTCTACGAAGGCATCCCCCACTTGCTTGCACCCGTGGTCACCGACATGCGCCAAGCGGCTCACGGCCTGAATTGGTGTGTGGGTGAAATGGAGCGCCGCTACAAGTTAATGAGCAAAATGGGCGTGCGTAATTTGGCGGGATACAACGCCAAAATTGACGAGGCTACTGAGCGCGAAGAATTTATTTTGAACCCTTTCAGTCTCACGCCTGATGACCCTGAACCTTTGAAGCGTCTGCCCCACATTGTGGTGGTGATTGATGAATTGGCCGACCTCATGATGGTGGTGGGTAAAAAAATCGAAGAGCTCATCGCGCGGTTGGCGCAGAAGGCGCGTGCCGCTGGCATTCACTTGATCTTGGCCACACAACGGCCTAGCGTGGATGTGATTACGGGTCTGATCAAGGCCAACATTCCCACACGCATTGCGTTCCAAGTCTCCAGCAAAATTGACAGTCGGACCATTCTGGATCAGATGGGGGCTGAAGCCTTGTTGGGCATGGGTGACATGCTCTACATGCCCTCAGGAACGGGTTACCCCATTCGGGTTCACGGCGCATTTGTGAGTGACGAAGAAGTTCACCGTGTGGTGAGTTACTTGAAAACACAAGGCGAGCCAGATTACATCGAGGGCGTGCTGGAGGGCGGCACGACAGACGGCGAAGACACCGGCTATGGCGACAGTGGCGATGCCGAAAAAGATCCGATGTACGACCAAGCCGTTGAGGTGGTTTTGAAGAATCGCAAGGCCAGTATTTCCTTGGTGCAGCGTCACTTAAAGATCGGCTACAACCGGGCCGCACGCTTGGTTGAGGAAATGGAAAAAGCGGGCTTGGTCAGTTCAATGAGCAGCAACGGACAGCGCGAAATATTGGTGCCTGCGCGCGCCGAATAAGACATCGTCTGTCTTGGAGTATGCCTCGATGAAATCACGCTTTCAGATCATTTCAGCAACATTGCTCGGCTTCATCTTGGGCGGTGCTGCGATGGCGCAAGGCGCTGCACCTGATGCATTGGATGCCTTAAGTCAGTTTTTGAAACAAACGCAAAGTGGCCGTGCTCAATTTACGCAAGTGGTCAGCTCTCCAGCCAAGGCCGATCAAGCACCACGGCGAAAAACTTCATCGGGAACTTTTGAGTTTCAACGGCCACAACAATTTCGCTTTGTCTATCAAAAACCCTTTGTTCAAAGCATCGTGTCAGATGGCCAATCCTTGTGGCTGTATGACGCTGATTTGAACCAAGTCACTGTTCGCAAACAAAGCCAAGCTTTGGGTCAAACCCCGGCAGCCTTTATTGCATCGACTGGCGATTTGAAAGTACTTCAAGCAGAATTTAATTTGAAGGCTGAATCAGATGCAGAGGGTTTGCAGTGGGTAAAGGCGACACCGAAACAAACTGAAGGCACCATTCAAACGATTCGCGTTGGTATGAAAGTGACAGGGCAAACGTTGCCAGTGCTGTCTGTGTTGGAAATTGTCGATGGACTGGGTCAAACATCGCGCCTGAGTTTTCAGAATTTTGAAAGCAATGTGAAACTCAGTGCAGAAACCTTTCAATTCAAAACGCCCGCGGGTGCCCAGGTCATACGGCCATGAGTTCAGGTGCCCAGCTTCATCAGCCGCTGGCTGAACGATTGCGCCCCCGAAGCTTGGGCGAAGTCATCGGTCAGCAGCATTTAATTGGCGAAGGCTTGGCATTGAGGTTGGCTTTTGAATCAGGACAGCCTCACAGCTGTATTTTGTGGGGGCCGCCTGGCGTTGGAAAAACCACCATTGCACGTTTGATGGCCGATGCCTTTGACGCACAGTTCATCAGCATCAGTGCTGTCTTGGGGGGTGTGAAGGACATTCGCGATGCCGTGGAAAAAGCGCAGGCTGCCCTTGAAGCCTTGCCGTCAAAGCGAACCATTGTGTTTGTCGATGAGGTGCACCGATTTAACAAAAGTCAGCAAGATGCATTCTTGCCGCATGTTGAAAGTGGTCTGTTCACTTTCATTGGTGCGACCACTGAAAATCCTTCCTTCGAAGTCAACTCGGCCTTGCTCTCCAGAGCGGCTGTTTACGTCTTGCAGGCCTTAGGCGAAGAAGATTTAAAAAAGATAGTGCTGCGTGCACGGCACATTGGCGCCATTGCGCCGCTGGCGGCAGATGCTGAGCAGCGCCTGATTGCCTATGCCGACGGCGATGCACGCCGCTTGCTCAATACCCTTGAAACATTGGCAGTTGCAGCTCAGCGTGAGAAATTAGAAAGCATTTCAGACGCGTGGTTGCTCAAAGTGTTGGGCGAGCGCATGCGTCGATATGACAAAGGGGGTGAGCAGTTTTACGACACCATCAGTGCCTTGCACAAGTCAGTTCGAGGTTCTGATCCAGATGCTGCTTTGTATTGGTTCACACGCATGCTTGATGGCGGCGCAGACCCGCGCTACATGGCCCGAAGATTGATACGTATGGCCGCTGAGGACATTGGCTTGGCAGATCCGAGAGCCTTGCGCTTGGCTTTGGATGCGTCTGAAGTTTATGAACGCTTGGGAAGTCCGGAGGGTGAGTTGGCCTTGGCGGAGTGTGTGATTTATTTGGCGGTGGCCGCCAAATCAAATGCCGTTTACAAAGCCTTCAATGAAGCCAAGGCGTGGGTCAAAAAGGATGGCACGCGTCCTGTGCCCCTGCATTTGCGCAATGCACCCACCCAACTCATGAAAAACTTGGACTATGGCAAAGGCTATCGCTATGCCCATGATGAATCGGACGCATTTGCCGCTGGTGAAAATTACTTACCTGAAGGCATGCCCGCGCCTGGTTTTTACAGGCCTGTCTCTCGCGGTCTTGAGTTAAAAATTGCAGAGAAGATGGCCAGCTTGCGTGAAATAAATCAAGCAAAGTCATCTAAAAATTAGGAATCTAGAACATGGATGTTTTTGTTCAACAGGTGATCAACGGTCTGGTATTGGGCAGCATGTATGCACTCATTGCCTTGGGCTACACCATGGTCTATGGCATCATTAACTTGATTAATTTTGCCCATGGTGAAGTTCTGATGGTGGCCGCACTGACCAGTTGGTCTGTGATTGGCTTGATGCAGGAGTCTATGCCGGGCCTACCAGGTTGGGTGATGCTGATCATTGCATTGGTGATCTCCAGTGTGGTGGCTGCAAGTTTGAACTTCACCATTGAGAAAATCGCCTACCGGCCCTTGCGCAGCAGCCCTAAATTAGCGCCCCTGATTACGGCCATTGGTGTGAGCATATTGCTACAAACACTGGCCATGATCATTTGGAAGCCCAACTACAAACCTTACCCCACCTTGCTGCCCAGCACCCCATTCAACATCGGTGGGGCCGTGATCTCTCCAACTCAAATCATGATTTTGGGTGTGACCGCAGTTTCTCTGGCAGTCTTGATGTGGGTGGTCAATCGCACGAAGTTGGGTCGGGCCATGCGAGCAACCTCTGAGAATCCGGGCGTGGCGGCATTGATGGGCGTCAAGCCCGACATGGTGATTTCGGCCACCTTTGTGATGGGTGCAATTTTGGCGGCTATTGCCGGCGTGATGTTCGCTTCCAACTATGGCACGGTGCATCACAGCATGGGATTTTTGCCTGGTCTCAAGGCCTTCACTGCCGCAGTCTTTGGCGGCATCGGTAATTTAACGGGTGCCGTGGTGGGTGGGCTGTTGTTGGGTTTGATTGAATCCATTGGATCGGGTTACATCGGCGCGCTCACGGGCGGGGTCTTGGGCAGTCACTATGCCGATATTTTTGCGTTCATTGTGTTGATCGTCGTTTTGACCTTAAGGCCTTCGGGACTGATGGGCGAACGTGTGGCTGACCGTGCCTAATTTGAATTGAGACTTTCATGAACCTCTCAAAAAATCAAAAGGCCATCGCGCTCGGTGTTTTTCTTGTCGCATTGCCGCTGATCCTTCAACAATTTGGCAATGCATGGGTTCGCATTGCAGACATGGCACTGCTCTATGTGCTGTTGGCGGTCGGACTCAATATTGTGGTGGGCTATGCCGGTTTGCTAGATCTTGGCTATGTGGCTTTCTTCGCAGTGGGCGCCTACATGTATGGCTTGTTGGCATCACCGCATTTGTTTGAAACTTTTCCCGCGATTGCAGCTTTGTTTCCGGGTGGGCTGCACATGCCCTTGTGGGTCATTGTGCCTGTAGCGGCTGCGGTGGCGGGTTTGTTCGGCATGTTACTCGGTGCGCCTACTTTGAAATTGCGTGGTGATTACTTGGCCATCGTGACCTTGGGCTTTGGTGAAATTATTCGCGTATTTCTCAACAACTTAGACCAACCCGTCAACATCACCAATGGCCCTAAGGGCTTGAATCAAATTGACCCCATTCATTTCTTCGGCATCAATTTAGGCAAGCGCCTGGATGTGTTTGGTTTTGAAATTGCCTCTGTCAGTTTGTATTACTACTTGTTCTTGACTTTGGTGCTGGTGGCCCTTTTGATTTCTTATCGCCTTGAAGTTTCGCGCATTGGCCGTGCATGGATGGCCATTCGAGAAGACGAAATTGCCGCCAAAGCGATGGGTTTGAACACGCGTAATTTAAAGCTCATGGCATTTGGCATGGGGGCTACTTTTGGGGGTATCTCGGGCGCCATGTTTGCAGGCTTTCAGGGCTTCATTTCTCCCGAATCTTTCAGCCTGATGGAGTCAGTCATGATTGTGGCCATGGTCGTCTTGGGTGGTTTAGGACACTTGCCTGGCGTGGTGCTGGGCGCTGTTTTGTTGTCCGCATTGCCTGAGGTTCTGCGTTATGTCGCAGGCCCCTTGCAAGCCATGACCGATGGGCGTTTAGACGCCTCCATTTTGCGACAGCTTCTCATTGCATTGGCCATGATCGTGATCATGCTCATGCGGCCTAAAGGCTTGTGGCCATCCCATGAGCATGGCAAGAGCCTTCAGAAGAAAGACGGGGCTTGAAATGACGGGCTCTCTTGATCACAGCAACACCGTTTTAAAAGTTGCAGGCATCTCTAAACGTTTTGGCGGTTTGCAGGCCTTGTCAGAGGTGGGCATGACCATTCAGCGAGGTCAGGTTTATGGCTTGATTGGTCCCAATGGCGCTGGTAAAACCACTTTTTTCAATGTCATCACGGGCCTCTACAAACCTGACAGCGGTCGCTTTGAGCTGGCAGGA
>JBIKOZ010000049.1:0-8038 GCA_044357745.1 Limnohabitans sp.
CCGTGCCTAAAACAACAATTTTTTGATTTTTTGCTTGCATTTCTAAAAAAACTGGTTAAAAATACAGTTACTGGATAAGAAAACAGTTATTCAGTCACTCGGCCACCTCACAAGGACTGCATCATGATCGATCAACCGAAACTCACAGCTCGCCAACAAGAGATTTTGGAGCTTATCCAAAAAACCATTGCAGAAACGGGTGCACCCCCTACCCGCGCCGAAATAGCCAATGTACTGGGTTTCAAGTCAGCCAATGCAGCCGAAGAACACCTCCAAGCTTTGGCCAGAAAAGGGGCCATTGACTTGGTCAGCGGCACCTCTCGTGGCATCCGCCTCAAGGGCGCCTCTCGCCATCCTATGCGCAGCTCAAAAGACCTGTTCAGTTTGCCCTTGCCTGGCTTTGCCCAGCTAGCCTTGCCTCTCATTGGCAGGGTCGCTGCAGGATCCCCTATTTTGGCGCAAGAACACATCGATCGCACCTATCACGTAGAAAGCCACTTGTTCCAAGAACAACCCGACTACCTGTTGCGGGTGCGCGGCATGTCCATGCGCGATGCCGGCATCATGGACGGCGACCTGCTGGCAGTCAAAGCCACCAAGGAAGTCAGAAACGGTCAAATCGTCGTGGCACGCTTAGGCGATGAAGTCACCGTCAAAAGATTGCGTCGACAGCAAGATCGCATCGAATTGCTCCCCGAAAATCCAGACTACCCCATCATTTTGGTCAACCCTGGCGAGCCCTTTGACATCGAGGGCTTGGCCGTTGGCCTTATCCGCAACACCCTTCTCATGTGACTGCTTATTTGTCACTATTTCTCTTTTTAAAGGCTCCATATGGCAATCGCTTTGTTCGGTATTTCAAACATTTATCACGGCATTCACAAATTCATGAATGCGACTGCACAACTCCAAAATGTCAATGCATTGGGAATTCCTCAAACAACTCACAATATGGCCAAACAACAGCGCGCCTTGAGAGTTCTGAGGGTTTCAGAATTAGGAGAAACCCCCCAATGTGCAGGCCGAATGGTCATCTCTGGCCGCATGGCAGACGTCTGTGCAGAGCTCGATCGTTTGGTTGACCTTGAAGCCAAAAATAAACCATCCTTGCCGCACTGATTCAATCAGCTTTGGCAGAGCGGGCATCGGCTTGGAATTTAAGAACAAAAATTGAGCTCGCCAGTCCTATAAAAGGCTAAGGTCAAGGCACAATAGTGCTCATGAATATTGTTATCCTTGACGACTATCAAGATGTCGTCCGAAAACTCGACTGCGCGTCAAAACTAGACGCATACAGTGCCAAGGTCTACACCAACACCGTGAAGGGTCTGGGACAGCTTTCTGTTCGACTGAAAGATGCAGACATCTTGGTCCTGATTCGAGAACGTACACACCTCAATCGCCAGCTGCTTGAAAAACTTCCTCGCTTGAAACTGATTTCACAAACAGGTCACGCGGGTTCACACATCGATTTGGAAGCCTGCTCAGAGCGTGGCATCGCAGTTGCGCAAGGCACTGGATTGCCGGTTGCGCCGGCCGAATTGACATGGGCTTTGATCATGGCCGCTGGGCGTCGGTTACCCCAATACATCGGTAACCTCAAACATGGCGCTTGGCAGCAATCCGGCCTGAAGTCAGCCTCCATGCCCACCAACTTTGGTTTGGGCACGGTTCTCAGGGGTCGGACGCTTGGCATTTGGGGCTACGGCAAAATTGGTCAACTCGTTGCCGGCTATGGAAAAGCATTTGGCATGCAGGTGGTCGTTTGGGGCAGCAAAGCATCCAGAGAAAAAGCAGCTGAAGATGGTCATATTCCAGCCACCACCAAAGACGCACTGTTTGAGCAAAGCGATCTTCTTTCTTTGCATCTTCGATTGAACGAAGCCACTCGCGGCATCGTGACACTTGAAGATCTGTCGCGTATGAAAACCAGCGCCATGATCGTCAACACATCTCGCGCAGAACTGATTGAGCCTGATGCATTGATCAGTGCCCTCAATCGTGGACGGCCCGGCCTCGCTGCCATTGATGTGTTTGAGCACGAACCTATTCTTCAGGGACATGCACTTCTGCGTTTGGAAAACTGCATTTGCACGCCTCACATTGGCTATGTAGAAAAAGACAGCTATGAGTTGTACTTTGGAACCGCATTCGACAACGTGGTGAACTTTATCAAAGGAACACCGACCAACATTGTGAATCCTGGCGCGTTGCAAGTCAGGCGTTGAGGTCTCTTGATTCATTTTCAAATTGACAATCTGTTCAGCCATTTAAAGCCTACACAATGACCATTGCGTTCACACAAGTTGCAGTCATTGGCGCCGGCGCCATGGGTCGTGGCATTGCACAAATTGCCGCGCAAGCTGGCAGCCAAGTTTGGCTCTATGACACTCAATCTGAAGCCACTCAAAAGGCCAAAGACGCTGTCTTTCAAGTTTGGGACACCTTGGCAGCAAAGGGCCGCTTAGATGCCGCCACAGTGGCCCAATACAAGTCGCAGTTACACGCTGCAACCAGCTTGCATGAGCTTGCGTCTTGTGAATTGGTGGTTGAGGCCATCGTTGAACGCCTCGACATCAAAAAGAGCTTGTTCATTGAGCTCGAAAACTTGCTGCCGGACTCTGTCGTTTTGGTGACCAACACTTCGTCCTTGTCTGTCACGGCCATCGCTGCCGCCTTGAAAAGACCTTCTCAATTTGCGGGCTACCACTTCTTCAATCCAGTGCCCTTGATGAAAGTGGTGGAAGTCATTGCGGGTTTGAAAACAAACCCGCTTGTCTGCGAAAGACTCTCTACATTTGCCAAGCAAATGGGGCATACCGCTGTTCAAGCCAATGACACACCCGGGTTCATTGTGAATCATGCAGGACGTGGTTACGGCACAGAGGCTTTGCGAATTGTGTCCGAGGGCGTTGCAGATTTCGCCACCATCGATCGCATTTTAAAAGACCAAGTCGGATTCAAACTTGGCCCCTTTGAGTTGTTTGATTTAACAGCCTTGGACGTCTCTCATCCGGTGATGGAGTCAATTTACAACCAGTACTACCAAGAACCACGGTACCGACCCAGCGTCATTACAGCGCAACGCTTGGCGGGTGGCGTGGTTGGCAAAAAGGTCGGCGAAGGTTTTTACGCCTATGTCGACGGCAAAGCGGTGATGCCAACGGAGCAACCCGTCCCTGACGTCGCAGTCTTTCCACCTGTCTGGGTATCACCCCGAGCCTCGCGCCGACTTGAATTGTTGCAACTGCTCAAAGACTTAGGGGCCACCATCGAATCGGGTGCATCACCTTCACCGCAAGCACTCAACATCGTGGCGCCTCTGGGCTTTGACATCACCACGGTTGCAGTGGTTGAGCGACTTGATCCAGCGCGCACCATTGGCATCGACATGTTGTTTGACGACGCTGCCACCAAGCGCCGTGTATTGGCAACCAATCCTGCAACACGATTGGACATGAGAGACGCTGCGCATGCTTTATTCGCAAAAGATGGCAAAGCCGTTAGCGTCATTCGAGACAGCGGCGGCTTCATCACTCAACGGGTTGTTGCCCATATTGTGAACATTGCATCCGACATGTGCCAGCAAGGTGTTTGCACACCGGATGACCTTGACGTTGCTGTCACTCTGGGTTTGGGTTACCCGGTAGGTCCATTGGCATTGGGTAATAAATTGGGCCCTACCAACGTGCTCGAAGTCCTCTTCAACTTACAAACCGTTTATGGCGATCCACGCTATCGCCCAAGCCCGTGGCTTCGCCGACGGGGCGCCATTGGTCTGTCTTTACTGCACACAGAGGATTAATGCCATGTCTGCACAATTACTCAGTACCACTGAAGGTGGCACCCTCATTCTGACCATCAGCAATCCCGAACACAGGAATGCACTCGGCCCTGAGATGTATGCGGCCGGGGTGGAAGCCTTGAATGTGGCTGAGTCGAGTCCCGATGTGCGAAGTGTGATCATCACGGGTGAAGGTGGCTTGTTCAGCGCGGGGGGCAACTTGCAGCGCCTTCAAAACAACCGCCAACAAGCTCCCGAAATTCAAGCGCAAAGTATCGAAGGTTTGCACAACTGGATTGAATCCATTCGCACTTTTCCTAAGCCCATCATCGCGGCGGTTGAAGGCCCTGCGGCTGGCGCAGGATTTTCTTTGGCCTTGGCTTGCGATTTGATTGTGGCCGCCAAAAACAGCATCTTTGTCATGGCCTACAGCAATATCGGCTTGTCTCCTGATGGCGGCGGTACTTGGCACTTGATGAGTTCTGTGCCCCGACAATTGGCCACTGAAATTTTAATGTTGGGCGAGCGAATTGGGGCAGATCGATTGCAAGCGCTAGGTTTGGTGAACAGACTTTGCGAACCCGGACAGGCCCTGGGTACCGCCCTCACCTTGGCCTCTCAGTTGAATCATCGTGCACCCAATGCTTTGACCAGTATCAAAGAACTGCTCAATGACGCCGAATCAGCGTCATTGAACCAGCAACTCGCATTAGAACGTGATCATTTTGTTAAGAACTTGCACCACGCCAATGCGGGCATCGGCATTTCTGCTTTTTTAAGCAAAGAAACGCCGCGCTACGAATGAGTCTGGGTCTCCCAGGCGACAACTTTTAAACTCACAGTCACTCAAAAGACAGGCCATGGACGAACCCATTCTTACGATGGAAGAAAGAGAGGCCATCAACGCCGGTCGATGGTTTTCTTCCCTTTCACCTTCATTGAGACACGACATACTTCGATGCGCGTACGTCAAACGACACAAAGACGGCGAACTGATTGCAGCTCGCGGCGACCCGCCAGAGCAATGGATTGCTTGCGCGAAGGGCGCGGTGCGCGTGAGTTCCACTTCGGTCTCAGGCAAACAGATCACCCTTACCTATGTCGAACCCGGCATTTGGTTTGGCGACGTCGCCATCTTCGATGGGGATCGAAGAACTCACGATGTCTATGCCCACGGGGAAACGACCACGCTCAATGTGGCGAAAGCAGATTTCAAGAAAATTCTCGACACCCATATCGAGCTCTACGACGCCATGTTGAGATTGCATGCCCGTCGCATCCGTCAACTGTTCGGCCTGGTGGAAGACCTGAACACTTTACCGCTGCGTGCAAGATTGGCGAAGCAGTTAAATCACTTGGTGAGAAGCTATGGTGTACCCAGCTTGTCAGACGCCAAAGCCATTCGCATCAGTTTGCAATTGGCCCAAGAAGAACTGGCGCAGTTGTTGGGCGCATCAAGGCAGCGCGTCAACCAAGAGCTCAAGCAAATGGAACGCGAAAATGTCATCAAAATCGAGCCTGGTGGTTTAACCATCATGGACCGACAAGCCTTGCTCAAAATTGTGAACTCAGACATCTGAAGTCAAAGTTTGCAGCCCTTCCACAGTCGTTAAAAGATAGCGGTCATCTCACATGAGCCAGTTTGATCATTTTGTAGGTACCCGCCCCGTCACCGGCAGTCATGTCTTTGATTTACTCGCACTAGAACAATGGCTGCTTGCCCATATGGCAGGATTTGAAGGCCCCCTTAGCGTAGAAATGTTCAAGGGCGGTCAATCCAATCCGACCTACAAATTGATCACGCCCCAATGCGCCTACGTGATGCGCGCCAAGCCCGGCCCCGTGGCCAAACTACTGCCTTCGGCGCATGCCATTGAACGTGAATTCGCGGTCATGAACGGTTTGAACGGCACGGCTGTCCCCGTGGCCAAAATGCATGTTTTGTGCGAAAACGAGAGCATCATAGGTCGCGCTTTTTATGTGATGGAGTTTGTCCCTGGCCGCGTCTTGTGGGACCAGTCGTTGCCCGGCATGACCCAAAGCCAGCGGGGTGAAATTTATGACGAAATGAACCGCGTGATTGCGGCACTTCACAGCGTCAAATACACCGATCAAGGATTGGCCAATTACGGCAAACCTGGCAACTACATCGAGCGTCAGGTTGGGCGCTGGAGCAAGCAATACCTTGCATCTCGTACGCAAGACATTCCAGAAATGGACCGCCTCATGGCATGGCTTCCTGCCAACATGCCAAGCAGCGCAAAAGACGAATCGCTTGTGAGCATTGTGCATGGTGACTTTAGACTCGACAACCTGATGTTCCACCCTACAGAGCCCAAGGTTTTGGCCGTGCTGGATTGGGAGCTTTCGACCTTGGGGCATCCCCTGGCCGACTTTAGTTATCACTGCATGGCTTGGCACATCAAGCCTGGCTCGTTCAGAGGGATTGGTGGACTCGATCACAAAGCCCTTGGCATTCCAGAGGAAGCCGACTACATCAATCGGTACTGCAATCGCACGGGTTTCACGACCCCCGAAAAACTGGCAGTTGATTGGAACTTTTACATGGCCTACAACCTTTTCCGCATTGCCGCCATTTTGCAGGGCATCGCAAAACGTGTTGAAGACGGCACAGCCTCCAGCGATCAGGCCAAGTCCTCAGGCGCTGGGGCTAAACCCATGGCGGAACTTGCCTGGCAATTTGCAGCGCAAGTTTCTTGATTTAGATTTAACAGGAGTTCTACTATGCAATTCGAATACTCAGACAAAGTCAAAGGCATGCAAGCTCGCTTGCTGGCCTTCATGGATGAGCACATTTACCCTAACGAGGCGCGCTTTTTCAAAGAGATCGACGAAAACCGTGCCAAGGGGAATGCTTGGGTCCCAACGAAAATTGTCGAAGAGCTCAAACCTTTGGCTCAAAAAGCAGGACTTTGGAATTTGTTTTTACCGAAGTCAACCCGTGCACCCCAAGGCTTGTCTAATTTGGAATATGCGCCCATGTGCGAAATCATGGGTCGCGTGCCTTTTGCAGCTGAAATTTTCAACTGTTCTGCGCCCGACACAGGCAATATGGAAACCCTCGAGCGTTACGCCAGCGAGGCCATCAAGGATCAGTGGTTAGAGCCCTTGCTGAAAGGTGAAATACGCTCAGCCTTTCTGATGACAGAACCCGACGTTGCGTCCTCAGATGCCACCAACATTCAATGTGAAATTAGACTTGATGGCAACGAGTACGTCATCAATGGCCGCAAATGGTGGTCTTCTGGCGCGGGAGATCCACGTTGTGCGGTTTACATTGTGATGGGCAAAACCGATCCTGATGCAGGTCGGCACGAGCAGCAGTCCATGATTGTGGTACCCGCCAACACGCCCGGCATCACCGTTGTGCGCGCCTTGTCCGTGTTCGGCTACGACGATGCCCCCCACGGTCACATGGAAGTTGTTTTAAATAATGTTCGTGTTCCTGCCAGTCACTTGATGTTGGGCGAGGGCCGTGGTTTCGAAATCGCCCAAGGCCGCTTAGGCCCTGGACGAATTCATCACTGCATGCGAAGCATTGGCATCGCTGAGCGCGCGCTCGAGTTGATGTGCAAACGTCTGAACACCCGTGTCGCATTTGGTCGCGAAGTAGCACGTCAAACTGTTTGGCAAGAACGCATTGCAGAAGCACGTTGCATGATTGAGCAAGCCCGCTTGCTTACCCTCAAAGCGGCTTACATGATGGACACTGTGGGCAATAAAGTTGCGAAAGCTGAAATTGCCATGATCAAAATCGTGGCGCCCAACATGGCTTGTCAAATTATTGATTGGGCCATTCAAGCGCATGGCGGCGGTGGTGTTTGCCAAGACTTTCCTTTGGCTTATGCCTATGCGCACCAGCGCACTTTGAGACTGGCCGATGGACCCGATGAAGTTCACCGCAACTCCCTGGCCAAGCTTGAATTTGCCAAGCATCTTCTGATGCCAGGTGAAGTTGAGATGCCAGTGACGCGAGGTGCTTAAAGCTGCAACTTGAATTAGGTCTTCGCGCCTTGCGCAGGACTTTAGGGGAATTTCTTGACAGAACTTTTTAATCAGTTTTCAAGAATTCCCCAGATCAAGGATTAGAATACGAGGCTTGTCGGAGCGTAGCGCAGTCTGGTAGCGCATCTGGTTTGGGACCAGAGGGTCGAAGGTTCGAATCCTTTCGCTCCGACCAATATTCCAAAAAGGCCCGACCACCATGGTTCTAGGGCCTTTTTTATCTGCCCG
>JBIKOZ010000050.1:0-7945 GCA_044357745.1 Limnohabitans sp.
CGAGTCCGGAGGAGTCCTTTTGGGTTGTGTGCAGATTGGCAGAATTGCTATCATGGCCCATTCCGCAGTCGCCATGGTCGATTGATCTGCCTCACGACACGGCTTCATTTGAATTTCCGAATCAGAAATAAAGAGACATGCAACAAGATATTTTGATCAACTGGTCGCCGCAAGAAACACGTGTTGCTGTCGTGGAATTGGGTGCAGTTCAAGAGCTTCATGTCGAGCGATCTTTAGAGCGAGGACTCGTTGGCAATGTTTATTTAGGGAAGGTCGCTCGCGTTTTGCCAGGGATGCAATCGGCGTTCATTGACATTGGTTTAGAACGCGCGGCTTTTTTGCATGTGGCAGATGTATGGCATCGACAACCCGAAGGCGAGCCGCCACAAGTGGCTCGCAGCACCCAAGCGCTCATTCCCATTGAGAAGCAGGTCTTTGAAGGGCAGGCCCTGATGGTCCAAGTCGTGAAGGATCCCATCGGCACCAAGGGTGCCAGACTGTCTACTCAAATCAGTATTGCTGGTCGCCACTTGGTCTTTTTGCCTCAAGATGATCACATTGGGGTCTCCCAAAAAATCCCTACAGAGCAACGCGATGCGCTCAGACAGCGCTTGCAGCAGATGGTCGGCGATCAAGGTGGCGGATTTATTTTACGGACCAACGCAGAAGACTCAACCGATGACGAATTGGGTGAGGACATTGCTTATTTGCGCAAGACTTGGTCTCGAATTAAAGAAGCTTCTACACGATTGCCTGCCCAGTCCCTGTTGCATCAAGATCTCACATTGTTGCAAAGGGTTTTGCGAGATTTGGTCAGTGAATCAACTCAAACCATTCGCATTGATTCAAAGGAACAATTTGAATGGCTGACCCAGTTTGCCAAAGAGTTTATGCCTGCATCGGCCACCAGATTGCAGTTGTACAAAGGCGAAAGACCTATTTTTGATTTGTACGCCATCGATGAAGAAGTGGCCAAAGCACTGGGCCGCAGGGTTGAGTTGAAATCGGGTGGCTACCTCATCATTGACCAAACTGAAGCCCTCACCACAGTTGATGTCAATACAGGTGGTTACGTGGGCGCTCGTAATTTTGACGACACCATTTTCAAGACCAATTTGGAAGCTGCGCACGCCATTGCGCGCCAATTGCGTCTTAGAAATTTAGGCGGCATCATCATTGTTGACTTCATCGACATGGCACGTGATGAGCATCAAACGGCGGTCCTTGAAGAGTTCAAAAAGCAATTGGCCAGAGACCGTGTGAAAACCATGGCGGGTGAGTTTTCGCAATTGGGTTTGCTTGAAATGACGCGCAAGCGCACGCGTGAATCTTTGTCTCACATGCTGTGTGAGCCTTGCCCAAGCTGTGAAGGGAAGGGCACCGTCAAAACGCCTCGAACCGTGGTGTACGATATTCTCCGAGAAATTTTGCGAGAAGCCAGGCAATTCAATCCCCGTGAGTTTCGCGTTGTAGCGTCTCCGGGTGTCGTTGAGCTATTATTGGACGAAGAGAGTCACCACTTGGCCGCGCTTTCAGACTTTATTGCAAAGCCAATCTCGCTTCAAAGTGAATCAGCCATGGGGCAAGAGCAATACGACATTGTGTTGCTCTAGACGGCAGGCTCACCTTTGTGGTGTAACTTGGCATAAATGCCGTCGGCCTGCAGCAATTCAGTGTGTCGACCTTGTTCCACAATCAAGCCACGTTGCATGACCACGACGCGATCGGCATGCTCAATGGTGGAAAGCCGATGCGCAATGATCAGGGTGGTTCGGCCTATCATGAGTTTTTGCAAGGCATCTTGAACCAGTCGCTCAGACTCATTGTCTAAAGCCGATGTGGCTTCGTCCAGTATGAGAATCGGCGCATCTTTGTAGAGCGCTCTGGCGATGGCCAATCTTTGACGTTGACCGCCCGAGAGTTGGGCGGCGTTGTGTCCAAGGACGGTGTCCATGCCTTGTGGCAAACGTTCGATGTCTGCCGCCAAGTTGGCAGCATTCAAGCACGCCTGAATGCGGTTTCTGTCTACGGCAATGCCCAGTGAAATATTGGCTGCGACAGTCTCATTGAGCATGATGACGTCTTGACTCACCATGGCAAATTGAGCGCGCAGATGCTTCAACGACCAATTTTCAATGCGTGTTCCAAAGATTGAGATGCTTCCCTCTGAGGGCAATACAAATCGTGGCAGCAAGTTAATCAAGGTGGTTTTGCCAGAACCTGAGGGACCCACAAAGGCAATGGTTTCGCCCTTTTTAATTTGAAGACTGATGTGGTCCAGTGCCAAGGGTGTATCAGCGGCATACCGAACCGATACATCAAGCAGCTCGATGCTGTTGGAAGATTCAGGGTTGATGGGGGGAGGGGCAGACGCTGCGCTTGTGTGATCAAACTCTTTCTCAGTATCAACCTCCTCCAGCAATTGAAGGCCGCGTTCAAGTGCTGCCAATCCGCGTGTGACTGGGGTGGCAATGTCGGCAAGTTTTTTGATGGGGGAAATCAACATCAGCATGGCCGTGATGAAGGCTACAAAGCTGCCAACGGTGGCGCCTTCTATGCCAGTTCTGCTTTGAACCAAGGCGACCACCAAAACAGCAGACAGTGCAATGGCTGCCATCATTTGGGTTAAAGGAGACATGGCAGCTGAAGCGATCGTTGACTTTAAGGCCAGCCTTCTAAGCCGATGGCTTAAATGATTGAATCGATTTAACTGATCGCCTTGTGCGCCATGCAAGCGAATGACGCGGTGGGCAAGAACATTTTCCTCAACGACGTAGGCCAAATTATCGGTGGCGTTTTGGCTGTCGCGTGTCAGTGAATAAAGCCGCTTTGACAACTTCTTCATGATCCATGCTGAGCCTGGTGCCACAATGAAGACCAAAAGTGTCAGCTTCCAATTGAGGAAAAATAAATAGCCAATCAGCGCTATGAGGGTAAAGCCATCGCGCGACAGTCCAAGCAAGGCCGAAATCAACTGGGATGCACCGGTTTGAACTTCGTAGACCAGGGTGTTGGAGAGCGCGCTGGCAGATTGCTTGCTGAACACGGACATTTCAGCGTGCATCAGTCGCTGGAAAAGTGCATCGCGCATGGCCTGCATGCCGTCGTTTGCAATTCGAGCCAAGGCGTACTGCGAGATAAAGAATGCAATCCCTCTGATTAAAAAGAGGCCAATCACAGCTGTAGGAACCATCCACAAAGGCAAAGACTTTTCTGAAAAGCCATCGTCTAGAAGGGGTTTAAAGAGGGCGGGAATGAGGGGCTCAGTGCAGGCTGCAACCAGGGTGGCAAGCACGGCCATGGCCCAAACTGCCCGCTGTTTGCCAAAATAGGGCCACAAACGTAACATCCTTTGAAGAAAGGGCGTTTCCTTTTTGGGGCTGTCAGCGGGGGTTTGTGTCATTAAATTGATTTTACTGCGTGTCACAATGCTAAATTAAAGGTGTTTTAACAAACTTTCCTTATGAACAAGATCCTTTTTCTGTCCCATTTGTCTCAGTTATTCCGGCGATTTGGCGTTTTGACTGCCCTCGTTGTCTACACCAGCACTGCCTTGGCACAGTTCAGGGTTGATGTTTCTGGTGTTGGCATGACGCAAGTTCCGATCGCCATTGCTGGTTTCAAGGGGGAGGAAACTTCCCCTCAGAAAATTTCCAACATTGTGCTGGCTGATCTTGAGCGCAGTGGACAATTTCGCGCCGTGTCGATGGCGGGCATCGCCATGGACGAGTTGACCCGGCCCGATATGCCTCAACTTCGTCAGAAAAGTGCAGACGCATTGGTCGCAGGCAGCGTCACTAGATTGGCCGACGGGCGCTATGAAATGCGCGCCAAGTTGTGGGACGTCGTTTCGGGCCAAGACAAAGGCGATTACAAAGAAACCATTTCGCAAGCTGATTTGCGCTTGTCTGCACACCGCATTGCAGATTGGGTTTATCAAATTCTGACAGGGGATAAAGGTGTTTTTGCAACCCGTATTGCCTACATCACCAAAACTTCGGGCAAATACAGTCTTTGGATTGCAGACTCCGACGGCGAAAACTCACAGGCTGCGCTGACCAGCGTTGAACCCATCATTTCCCCATCCTGGTCACCCAAGGGCAATCAATTGGCCTACGTTTCCTTTGAGTCTCGAAAGCCTGTTATCTACGTCCATGAGTTGGCCACGGGCAAGCGCAAAGTGATGGCCAATTTCAAAGGCTCCAACAGCGCGCCGGCTTGGTCACCCGATGGCCGGTCTTTGTTGGCCACGCTGACACGCGACGGCGGCTCACAGTTGTATCAAATAGATGTGGCGTCAGGAGATGCAAAGCGGCTGACCCAAAGCCTGGGCATTGACACTGAGCCAAGCTTTACCCAAGACGGCGCCAGAATCTATTTTGTTTCTGACCGAGGCGGTAGCCCGCAAATTTATCGCATGGCAGCCACTGGCGGCTCGGTCGAAAGAGTCACATTTGGCGGAAGTTACAATATCTCACCCGCACTGAGCCCAGATGGGCGGTGGCTAAGCTACATCACACGCATTGGGGGACAGTTCAAAGTTCAAGTCATGAATTTGAGCACAGGCCAGTCAAGCGCCATCACTGAAACCTCAGCCGATGAGCGCCCTAGCTTCGCACCCAACAGCAAGTTGATCGTTTATGCCACGGTGCTTCAAGGTCGTGAGGCGCTCATGACGACCACCTTGGATGGCAAAATCAAAGCCAAACTGTCTGGACAAAGTGGCGATATTCGTGAGCCTGCTTGGGGCCCTTACCGATAATTTTAATAGGAGTTTTTTCATGATCAAACGCAGTCTTTGGATTTTGGCCCTGACAGCAGTCCTTTCTGCATGTTCTTCAGGTGTTAAGTTAAGCGAGGTGCCTGTTGAGGACAAGACGGCTTCCGCCAATGAAGCCGCCGCAGCCCCTGCCCCTGCCCAAAGCAGTGTTGCGCCTGTGGTCAGCGGTAACGCCGGCGCACAGGGCGTCGCGCCTGCTGGCGTCAACGTGGTTTATTTTGACTATGACAGCTTTACTTTGAAGCCAGAAGCACGTGCTGTTTTGGAGCGCAATGCAGCCCATTTGCAAGCCAATAAGAAATTCAAAGTTCAGCTTGAAGGGCATACCGATGACCGCGGTGGCCGTGAATACAACTTGGCTTTGGGGCAAAAACGTGCAGAAACAGTTCGCCGTGCTTTAACTTTGTTGGGCGTGAGTGATGCCCAATTAGAAGCCGTGAGTTTTGGCAAAGAAAAGCCCACCGCGAATGGTGCTGATGAAGCTGCCTTTGCACAAAATCGTCGCGTTGAAATCAAATACTGACTAAACAACTCCTATGCGAAGCTGGACGCCTCAATTTTCAAAGTCTGCTATTGCCTTGATATGGGTGGCGAGCAGTGTTTGTTCTCATGCAGCCCTCTTTGGCGACGATGAGGCGCGACGTGCCATCTTAGATTTGCGACAAAAGCTAGAAGCCACTCAGCAGAACATCAAAGCGCAATTTGAGCAAAACATCAAAATGCAATCTTTGCAATCTGTGCAATCTGAAGAGAATGCGGTGTTGCGACGTGCCTTGCTTGACTTGCAAAATCAAATCGATGTGCTTAAAAATGAACAGTCTAAAATGCGCGGCGACAATGAGCAGTTGCTTCGCAGCTTGGCCGAAATTCAAATCAAGCAAAAAGATATTTTGCAATCAGTCGATTCTCGGCTGATCAAATTTGAACCTGTCAAAGTTGTTTTAGACGGTCTTGAATTTCAAGCTGATCCTGCAGAAAAGAAAGACTTCGAGTCTGCGCTGCTTGTATTTCGCACAGGAGATTTTTCGGCGGCCCAACAGAGCATGTTGAACTTCTTGCGTAGATACCCCACCAGTGGTTACGCTTCTTCGGCCTTGTTTTGGATTGGCAATGCGCAATACGCTACCAAGGACTACAAAGAGTCTGTGATTAATTTCCGCAAACTCTTAAGCATTGCGCCTCAGCACTCACGCGCACCAGAGGCCATGTTGGCCATTTCCAATTGCTTGGTCGAATTGAAAGACATCAGGGGCGCTAAGAAATCCATGGAAGACCTTGTCAGCACCTACCCCACCAGCGATGCAGCTCAAACTGCCAAAGATCGTTTAGCCCGTTTGCGCTAATCGACATGGATGCAACGCAGCTAGCCCAGCTACATTGGACAGTTCTTGGCTGTGCTGGTTTAGTCTCGTTGTGCCTGGGTGTGGTTATGCACCGATCCCACTTTTGCACCATGGGCGCTGTCAGTGACGCTGTCATCATGGGAAATTTTGACAGATTGCGTCAATGGGCCTTGGCCTTGGCCGTTGCCTTAGTGGGCTTTGGCCTCATGTCCTATTGGGAGCTGATTACCCCACTTCAATCCATATACGCTACAGGTGTCGCCAACTGGCTTTCGGCCATTCTGGGCGGATTGATGTTTGGCTGGGGCATGGTCTGGAGTTCTGGCTGCGGTGCTAAGTCTTTGGTCAGACTGGGCGCGGGTAATCTGAAGTCTTTGATGGTTGTCTTGGTGGTCGGCGTTGTGGGACTTGCCAGCATCAAAGGTTTTCTGGCCTTTCCACGTGTTTACCTCATTGATGCGGTCAACACCACGCCGGTGCATGGTCTTTTTGCGGGTCAATGGCTGGCTGATTATTTCAATCTCAGCTTGGGCACGGGCATGTTGTGGGCTGCTGTTGCGGGCGCAGTTGTGTTCCTGATCTGGATCTTCAAAGACCCCTCGTTTTTAACCTTTCATAATGTTGCAACGGGTACGTTGGTGGGCTTGATCGTCTGCAGTGTTTGGTGGATCTCTGGTGTTTTGGGCCATGGGCTTGAGCATCCAGAAACATTGGACGAGTTTTTTCTTGCCACATCGAGCAGGAAGATGGAGGCCATCAGTTTGACTGCGCCTGTTTCATTTGGGCTTGATGCGCTGATGTACTACAGCGACGGCACCAAACGTCTCACCATTGGCATGGTGAGCGTGATCGGAATCTGTTCAGGTGCATTGATCAGTGCCACATTGCAAGGCAGCTTCAGAATTGAAGGGTTTTCTAATGCAGCTGATATGCGGCGCCACCTGGTGGGTGCCAGTCTGATGGGTTTTGGCGCTGTGTTGGCCATGGGTTGTTCCCTGGGACAGGGGTTAAGTGGCATGTCCACATTGAATGTCGTCAGCTTGGTGGCCACGGCTGCCATCTTGTTGGGCGCTTATTTGGCGTTGCAGTTTGATCTTCAACAAGCGGGTTAAGGGACCCAGTGGTCACAACACTTTCTTCAGCTGATCGGCGTTTTGGCGGCATGTCCAGGCTCTATGGTGTGGCGGGTGCGGCTCAAATTGCCCAAGCCCATGTGCTTGTTGTCGGCATTGGTGGCGTGGGCTCATGGGTTGCAGAATCGTTGGCACGAAGTGGCGTGGGCGAACTCACGTTAATTGACATGGACCATGTGGCTGAATCCAATATCAATCGTCAAATCCATGCCTTAGAAAGCACGGTGGGGCAGGCCAAAGTATTGGCCATGAAGGATCGGATTTCTCAAATTAATCCAGATTGCCTGGTCCATGTCATCGAAGATTTTGTCACGCCCGAAAATTGGGATGAACTTGTATCAATGGACCATTTTGATCCTGCTATTCGATCACCCATCGGTGCTGTTGTGGACGCTTGTGATCAAGTGAAATCGAAAGTGGCCATGGCCGATTGGGCCATTCGGCAACAGAAATACTTTGTCACATTAGGCGCTGCAGGCGGTAAACGTGAAGCACATTTGGTTGAACAAGCTGATCTTTCCAAAGTCACACATGACCCTTTGTTGTCCCAACTTCGGTATCGTTTGAGAAAAGAACGAGGTGCGCCTAGAGACGGAAAGAAAATCGGTGTTCGATGTGTTTTCAGTCGAGAAAATGTAGCCCCACCAGACCCATCTTGCAGCTCAGAAGGGGATGGCAGCTTGAATTGC
>JBIKOZ010000052.1:0-7896 GCA_044357745.1 Limnohabitans sp.
CGTAGTTTTCGGTCCCTTGGAATTTCATAATTGGCTGCAAAAGTGGATTAAAAGTTATTAGAAATGACAAAAGTCAGGATTGAGTAGGCTCACTAGATATAATTCCGCATTGAATTTCATCAGTCTATGTTTGATTGTGCTCGCAAAATGAACGCTTTGTTATCCTCTTTGATCGCTTTAACTGTCGCTTCAGCGACCATTTTCACAGCCCATGCACAAGACGTGCAGGGCAACGCCAAAGCTGGCGAAGCCAAGATTGCCATGTGCATCGGCTGCCACGGCATTAAAGGTTACCAAGCCAGCTTCCCTGAGGTGTACCGTGTGCCCATGATCTCGGGTCAAAGCGCCAAGTACATTGCGGCCTCTTTGAACGCCTACAAAAAAGGCGATCGCAAGCACCCCACCATGCGCGGTATTTCCACCAGCCTGACCGACCAAGACATTGCTGATATTTCAGCCTACTACGCTCAACACGGCGTGGTTGAAGGCGCAGCACCTGTGGTGGCCAAAGCCCCTGACGCTAAAGTTGCCGAGTTGCTGAAAAAAGGCGCTTGCGTGTCTTGCCACGGCGACAATTTCTCCAAGCCGCTAGACCCCAGCTATCCCAAAATTGCGGGCCAGCACAAAGATTTCTTGTTTGTGGCTTTGAAGTCCTACAAGACTGAAAATCAAGCCACTTGGGGCCGCGCAAATGGCGTCATGGGCGGTATTGCCAAGCAATACACCAACAATGAATTGAAAGCCATGGCTGCCTACATCGGCTCTTTGAATGGCGAGCTAAAGACGGTGCCCCAGTCTAAATTCCGCTGATCGACTTCAGTCCTTGGTAGCGTGCCTTTGCACGCAGTCAATGTAGACCTGGCCATCCGGCATTTTGCCAGCGCGTTGGCTTTCAAAAATCATGCGACCTAAGCATTCCATCGTAGCGTGATGAGCTTGGTGTAAGGACTGTTTTTTGTGACTCAGCAATTCAACGGCCTGGCGAATGCCGCGCGGTTGATCAATGCTGCATTGTTCACTGATCGACAGGTGCATGGACAAATGCAAGAAGGGATTGTCCCTGGCCGGATCTGCGTTCTGCATGGCTGCCAAAGCAGCCTCCACATCCGCCAATTCGGCGTGGTATTCCGGATGCTCATCAATCCACTGACTCGCCAAAATTTCAATGGCCTCCAAGGTCGAGCCCGACCTGGATTTGGCATAAGCACCGCAAAAAAAGCGCCTGACATCGGCTTGAGAAGGTTGTATCAGCATGGCTGAATTGTCGCTTAGGTGGCGTCCGGCTTGAATTATGTCAAGGCATGCACTATATTGCATGGCTCTGACAACATTGAACCCTCCAAAAGCGAAACCATGAGCAGCAACATCACTCAAGCCTTCATTTGCGATGCCATCCGTACCCCTTTTGGTCGATATGGCGGCGCTTTGTCCAGTATTCGAACCGATGACTTGGGTGCCATCCCTTTGCGCGCATTGATGCAACGCAACCCACAAGTCGACTGGGCTGCCGTGACCGATGTGTTCTATGGCAATGCCAATCAAGCGGGTGAAGACAACCGCAACGTGGCTCACATGAGCAGCTTGTTGGCCGGTTTGCCGATCGACGTGCCCGGTGCTACTTTGAACCGATTGTGCGGTTCAGGTTTAGATGCGGTGGGCTCTGCAGCCCGCGCCATTAAATCGGGTGAGGCTGGCTTGATGATTGCCGGCGGTGTTGAAAGCATGAGCCGCGCGCCCTTTGTCATGCCGAAAGCTGAGACGGCGTTTAGCCGTACCAACGCGGTTTACGACACCACCATTGGCTGGCGCTTCATTAACAAATTGATGAAAGAAAAATATGGTGTGGACTCCATGGCAGAGACCGCAGAAAACGTGGCCACCGATTACAAAATTGAACGCGAAGCCCAAGACAAAATGGCTTTGAACAGCCAAATGAAAGCTGTGGCAGCCCAGAAGGCGGGTCACTTGGCGCGTGAAATTACAGCCGTCACCCTTCCTCAGAAAAAGGGCGACGCCATTGTGGTGGACAAAGACGAGCATCCTCGCGAAACCAGCATGGAATCCTTGGCCAAACTCAAAGGGGTGGTGCGCCCTGATGGCACCGTGACCGCCGGCAATGCGAGTGGTGTCAACGATGGCGCGTGTGCCTTGTTGTTGGCCAACGAAACTTTGGCTGGCAAGTACAGTCTCACCCCCAAAGCCCGCGTGGTGGGCATGGCCACTGCAGGCGTGGCGCCGCGTGTGATGGGCATTGGCCCTGCACCAGCCACCTTGAAGGTGTTGGCGCAAACCGGTTTAACACTCGATCAAATCGATGTCATTGAATTGAATGAAGCCTTTGCTGCGCAGGGCTTGGCAGTGCTTCGCATGTTGGGCTTGAAAGACGACGACGAGCGCGTCAATGCGTGGGGTGGTGCGATTGCACTGGGGCACCCATTGGGCGCTTCGGGTGCACGTTTGGCCACGACTGCCGTGAATCGTTTGCATGCCACAGGTGGCCGCTACGCACTGTGCACCATGTGCATTGGCGTGGGGCAGGGCATTGCCTTGATTTTGGAACGCGTTTAAGGATTTGCAAATGTCGACAGTTCTCACAACACGCGCTGCTTGGTATGAAAGAAACGGTGAGGCCCACGATGTCATGGTGCTGGGTTCACTGCCACTCAATGCACCAAGTGCGGGTGAGGTGCGCGTGCGATTGGCAACCTCAGGGGTCAATCCTTCCGATGTGAAGTCGCGCCGCGCAAAGCCTTTAACCGACCCTTGGGTGGTGCCACACAGCGATGGCGCTGGCGTCATTGAAGCCGTGGGCGAAGGCGTTTCAAAACAGCGATTGGGCGAGCGCGTTTGGATTTGGAATGCGCAGTGGCAACGCCCGCACGGCACCGCGTCTGAAGCCATTGTGGTGCCTGAAGCGCAAGCTGTGAAGCTGCCCGACAACACCGATTTTGCCGCGGGCGCTTGCATGGGTATTCCGGGCTTGACGGCTGTTCAAGCCGTGCATTTGGCGGGCGACGACAATTTGCGCGGCAAAAAAGTATTGGTCACAGGCGCCTCTTCTGCGGTGGGTCATTACGTCACGCAACTCGTCACCTTGCATGGGGGTCATGTCATTGGCACGGTGGGCTCTGAAGAAAAAGCGGCCCATGCCAAAGCAGCTGGCGCTTTAGAAACTATTTTTTACAAAACAGAGCCTGTGGTGGAGCGCTTGAAAGCCTTCAGCCAAGGCCGGGGTGTTGATGTGATCATTGACATGGACTTTGCGACGGCATCGCAATGGGTGACGACAGGTGGTTTGGCAACCCACGGCCAATTGGTGGGCTATGGCTCCAACGTGGTGGGCGATATTCCCTTGACCTTCCGCCCCTTGCTGTTTAACTCAGTTGGTTTGAAATTTTTCTTGGTTTACAACTTGTTGCCTGCAGACAGAACTTGGTGTGTCAATCGTTTAAACGCATTGTTGGCAGCCGGTCAACTTCAACACACCATTGGCGCTCGCTTTAGTTTGGATCAAATTGTGAAAGCGCATGAAGCCGTTGAAGCCGGACAATTAGGCAATGTGGTGATTGATCTCTCATTCAAAGCTGGCTAAAGTGTGTTCTATGAAAACATTTCAAACACTTCAAGATCTTGCCGCTTGTGTGGGTCAAATCGTGGCGGTTTCGCCTTGGACGCAAATTACGCAAGCCCAAGTTAACCAGTTCGCCGACGCCACAGGGGATCATCAGTGGATTCACATTGATGTTGAAAAAGCCAAAGCAGGACCATTTGGCGGACCCATTGCGCATGGATTTTTAACGCTCTCACTGATCCCGATGCTTTCCGAAAGTTCCATCAATATCAATGATGTTCGAATGGGTGTCAACTACGGACTCAACAAAGTTCGTTTCACTTCACCGGTGCCTGTCGGCAGTAACTTGCGGGGTCACATGAAGCTTCTGAGTGCAACCCCTATTGACAACAATGGCATGCAGTTTGCTTGGGAGATGACCATCGAACGCGAAGGCTCAGAAAAGCCTGCGTGTATCGCAGAAACCTTGGCGCGATATTACGTTTGAGCGGGCACGGCAAAAGCATTTTGCCGCCAAGCTTCATACACCGTGACCGCCACACTGTTGGACAAATTCAAACTGCGTTGGCCTTCCAGCATGGGCAGCTTTAATCGATGGGCGGGCTCAAAACTTTCTCGCAATTCGGGGGCAAGTCCACGAGTCTCTGCACCAAACACAAACCAATCCCCCTTTTGAAAAGACGTTTCTTGCACATAGCGCGTACCTCGGGTGGTGAGCGCAAACATGCGTGACAAGTTGGGCTGCTCTAGCGCTAAAAATGCAGCCCAGTTGGCGTGCCGTTTTACTTTGGCGTATTCGTGATAGTCCAGACCGGCACGTCGCATGTGCTTGTCTTCCATCGAAAAGCCCAGCGGCTCAATGAGGTGCAAAGCGCAGCCCGTGTTGGCCGCGAGGCGAATCACGTTGCCCGTATTGGGTGGGATTTCAGGTTCAACCAAAACAATTTGAAACATGCCTCTATTGTCCTTGCTTTAGGGCGGTGTTCTGGCAAACACCAGTGCCGAAACATGCGACACCCCAGCTTGCTTTAAAACCAAGGCTGCGGCATTGAGCGTAGCGCCACTGGTCATGACGTCGTCAATGAGCATGATGCGTTGCCCCCTGAGTTTGGCAAACTCTAGCGGTGCCAATGCAAAGACATCTTTCAAATTGGTGAGTCTTTCATGCCGGGGCAGGGTGCTTTGGGCCGGCGTGTGCCGCATTTTGAGCAGGGTATGAAGGTGGGTTTTTTGCCGACTCAATTGGTGGGACAAAACCAATGATTGGTTGAAGCCTCTTTCCGCCAAACGCTTCGAAGACAGCGGAATAGGAATCAGTCCATCGGCTTGATCAATGGCATCGGCTACAAAGGGTGCACTTTTCATCAGATTGGCAAAGTGCTGCGCCCAAGCGGGTTGATTTTGAAACTTAAATTTAGCAACCAGCCCTGACCAAGGCCATGTGTAAGGCATGGCGGCCCAACAGGCGTTCAAAGTGGGCGGGTGTTGAAGGCAATGGGTGCAGTGCATTGACTGCGATGCACAGGCGCACAGCTGGCATCGGTTTTCAGGTCTGCCAAACGCTGTCACACAGGCATCGCAAATGACATGGGACGGCCAAGCTTTGCAAATGGCGCATTGGCTAGGGAAGTACATTGCGAATCAATATACTGCGCATAACCAACCAATCGCTTTCAATCGCATGCCTCATGAACGCCCTCCTAGCCTAGACCCTGTTGCTGCTCGCAGATGGGCGGCATTGGCCTTGGGTCCAAAGCCTAGCAAGACCGAACGCGCCCTATCGCCTTGGCTTCACGAAGAAGTGGCGCGCAGAATGGAAGAGCGGCTGGCGTTCATTCGTTTGCAACCCAAGTCCTGGGTTTGTTGGAACCCACTTCGCGCTGGACTCAACGTCTTAACTTTGTTAAGGCAGCGCTACCCGCAAGCCATTGGGCATTTGTTGGCCGATCGAGAGGCCGAAATGGATTGGGTGCAAGCCAATGTCCTAGCGCCCTGGTGGAAGCCGTCGAGTTGGTTTCAGTCAAAATTAAAAACTGCGCCTTTGAAGCCTCACAGCATGGATCTGGTGTGGGCCAATATGTTGCTGCATCAAGCTGCGGACCCGCAAGCTTTGCTGGCCAAATGGCACCGCGTTTTGGCGGTTGATGGGTTCTTGATGTTTTCTTGTTTGGGGCCTGACACCCTGCAAGAATTAAGAGCGGTTTATGCACTCAGGGGCTGGCCGCTGCCCGCGCATGAATTTACCGACATGCACGACTGGGGCGATATGTTAGTGCACGCAGGTTTTGCAGAACCCGTGATGGACATGGAAAAGATCACCTTGACCTACGTCAATTCGGAAAAATTATTAGAAGATTTACGCATGCTTGGGCGTAATTTTCATGTCAGCAGATTTGCTGGTTTGAGAGGGCGAAATTGGCTGAAACAATTGCATGAAGCTCTATTACAAATAGCTCAAATTGACCCGGAAGGCCGACTGGCGCTCACTTTCGAGGTGGTTTATGGCCATGCTCTCAAACCACAAGCGCGCGTCAAAGTAAGTTCACAAAGTGAAATTAACTTGGATGACATGCGTCAAATGCTTCAAAACCCCCAAAAGAAACAAGATCAAGTTTGATAAAGCGCAAAGAAGCCCTTCAACTCGGTTAAAATTCTTCGCGTTAACCCGAATCACTGATGTTTTCTAAGCGTCAGCGGTGTGACACTGAGAGATTCCCTTTTTGTAACAGTATTGGTTTCATTTGAAACTTGGATGTTAGTTAAAACTATGAAGCGCATTTCCAAAAAATTAGATTTTTTGCAGAGTCAAGTCAGTAAAGCCAGTATTTGGGCGGGCGCTTGGATGGCCACAGCCGCCCACGCGGTCAATGACCTGCCCGGCGGCCCCGCTGTGAATCAGTTGGACTTTCACCCTGCGGCCTCCAAAATTGCTGAAGAGCAGCACTCCCTCCATGTGTTCATGATGATTTTGTGCACAGTCATTTTTGTGGCTGTGTTTGCTGTCATGTTTTATTCCATTTGGAAACACCGCAAATCAGTGGGTCACAAGCCCGCCACGTTCCATGAGTCTATGACGGTTGAAATCATTTGGACCATCGTGCCCTTCATCATCGTGATCTTGATGGCTCTGCCTGCCACCAAAGTGTTGGTGGCCTCCAAAGACACCACCAACGCCGACCTCACCGTCAAGGCCACTGGCTATCAGTGGAAGTGGGGCTATGACTACATTAAGGGCGAAGGCGAAGGCATTGGTTTCATTTCTACCTTGGACAATGCACACCGCGAAATGTCCAATGCAGGCAAACCCGCTGGCGACGACTACCTGTTGAAGGTTGACAACGCTTTGGTGGTGCCCGTCGGTAAAAAAGTTCGTGTGATCACGACAGCCAATGATGTGATTCACGCCTTCGCTGTGCCATCACTGGGCATCAAGCAAGACGCGATTCCTGGCTTCGTTCGGGATACGTGGTTTCGCGCCGAACGCGTGGGCGATTTTCATGGTCAGTGCCAAGAGCTGTGTGGCAAAGAGCATGCCTACATGCCTATTCATGTGAAGGTTGTTTCGGCTGAAGACTACACAAAATGGGTTGATGCTGAGAAAAAGAAAATGGCCGCCAAAGCCGATGACCCTACCAAAGTTTGGGCCTTAGAAGACTCACTGAAGCGTGGCGAAAAAGTGTATGCCGCCAATTGCGTTGCATGTCACCAAGCCGCTGGCAAGGCCGTCGGCTCAATCAAAGCCCTCGATGGCGCAGCCGTGGTGCTCGACGCCAATAAAACAAAACAAATCATGGTTTTGTTAAATGGCCAAAACAACCAAGCCATGCCTGCATGGAAACAACTGTCCGATACCGAAATCGCGGCAGTGATCACTTTCACTAAAAACAATTGGTCCAACAAGACTGGGCAAGTGGTGCAACCGGCTGAAGTGCTGGCGGCCCGCAAGTAATTTGGTACTTTGAAAAGTATTTAAAGGAAATCAAGATGAGCGCAGTTCTAGATCCTCACGGTCATGCCCACGGTCACGATGACCACCACGGTGCACCAGAAGGTTGGCGTCGTTGGGTGTATGCCACCAATCACAAAGACATCGGTACTTTGTATTTGTTGTTCAGCTTCACCATGCTCATGATCGGTGGCATTTTGGCCCTGCTCATTCGCGTTGAGTTGTACCAGCCAGGTTTGCAATTGGTCAATCCTGAGTTGTTCAATCAACTTACCACCATGCACGGTTTGATCATGGTGTTTGGCGCCATCATGCCGGCCTTTGTGGGCTTTGCAAACTGGATGATTCCTTTGCAAATTGGCGCGGCCGATATGGCCTT
>JBIKOZ010000053.1:0-7880 GCA_044357745.1 Limnohabitans sp.
ATTTGCACCAACGCGGTGTTTCATGCCATGTGTTTGAAGCAGTGGCCGAAGTGCGCGAGTTGGGTGTGGGCATCACGCTCTTGCCACACGCCATGCGCGAACTTGCAGCCTTGGGTATTCAGCCCGAGCTTGAAGCTGCTGGCATTGAAAACTACGAAAGCGCTTTTTTCAATCGCCACGGTCAGTTCATTTACAGCGAACTGCGCGGGCGACATGCAGGGTATGCCTTGCCTGAAGTGGGTATTCATCGCGGCAAGCTGCACAAGATCTTGTTTGACATGGCGGTCAAGCGTCTTGGCACAGAGCATGTTCATACCGGCTGTCGATTTAAACAAGTCACGCAAAGTGCAGACAAAGCCACGCTCACCTTCCTGGGCCCTGATGGCAACACTTTGCCTGAAGTTGAATGCCGTGTGGCCATTGCAGCCGATGGTGTGAACTCCGCGGTTCGTCGCACCTACTATCCTGATGAAAAAATGGTTTTCACAGGCATCAACACTTGGCGCGGTGTAACCCGCTTCAAGCCCATCCTCACGGGCAAAACCTACATGCGCATTGGCTCCATTGAGACTGGCAAGATGGTGATTTATCCCATCGCTGACAACATCGATGCAGAAGGTCATCAGTTGGTCAACTGGATGGCCGAGATTCGCATGGAAGGCGTGACACAAAACGACTGGAACCAAGCAGGCAAGGTCGATGATGTGTTGAAGCTTTTTGCCGATTGGAAATTTGATTGGCTGGATGTGCCCCAGCTCATTACCAATGCGCAGTCACTTCTTGAATACCCCATGGTCGACAAAGACCCGATTGATCAGTGGACGTTTGGCCGCGTGACATTTCTGGGCGATGCCGCGCATCCCATGTATCCGCGTGGCTCTAACGGCTCTGCCCAAGCCCTGATTGATGCGCGAACGATGGCGGACGAGTTGGCACGCTTCTCAGAAGGTGAAGACCCCCTGCCTGCCTTGCAGCGCTATGAATCTGTGCGCAGGCCTTTGGCCAATAAAGTGGTACAAACCAACCGCACAACGCCGCCCGATTTCATCAACATCAAAGTGGATGAGCTCACGCAAGGCAAACCCTTCCGGCACATTGACGACGTCATCAGCCAGGAAGAGTTGCGCAAAATATCTGACGATTACAAAAAGATTGCAGGCTTCTCTTTAGAAGCCCTGAAGTAAAGCGCGGTCGAATTACTGCGCTTCAATCTTTGCTTCGCGAATGGCCTTCGCCCATTTCGCGGTTTCAGTTTTTGAGCGCTGCGCCAAAGCTTCTGGTGAAGCAGGTGCAGTTTCAAAACCCAATGCCGAGAATCTTTCCAAGATGGCTTTGTCAGTGGCTGCAGCATTGGCAGCAGCATTGAGTTTTTGGATGATATCTGTGGGCGTGCCTGCAGGTGCGAACAGAGCGAAGTAGGCGATCAGCTCGTAATCTTTCAAACCCAAGGCCTCGTTGACTGTGGGCAATTCAGGAATGGCCTTAGAACGCTGAGTCGATGTCACGGCCAAGCCGCGAATTTTGCCGCCCTTGACTTGGGGCAGCATGACTGCAAAGTCAGCAGTGAACATATTGACTTGACCGCCGATGAGGTCGGTCATGGCAGCAGGGCCGCTTTTATAAGGCACGTGGGTCATTTGAATGCCCGACATGCTGGCCAACACTTCACTGGACACCAACTGCGAAGTGCTGGCACTGGCAAAGGTCACTTGGGTGGGCTTGGCTTTTGCTATTTCTACAAACTCTTTCAAAGTTTTTGCAGGAACATCGTTATTGACGGCCACAATCAGCGGCACCGAGCCCATGTAGGCCACAGGTGCAAAAGCGGTGTCTTGGTCGTAAGGCAGTTTCTTCATCAGGCTTTTCAGGGCGGCATTGGTGCTGTTGGTTCCAATGAGAAGGGTGTAGCCATCAGGCGCAGATTTGGCCACGGCATCCGCACCCAGCATGCCGTTCACGCCGGCTTTGTTTTCAACCACGATGGGCTGACCCAAGACCTCCGACATTTTTTGCGCAAAGGCTCGGCCAATTTGATCGGTGGCGCTGCCCGCCGCAAAGGGCACGATGGCCTTGATCGGTTTATTGGGGTACGCTTGCGCATGGGCTTGCGTTGAAATCAAGGCCAAGCCGAACGCAGCGGCCAGCAAACTTTTTAACAATCCGTTCATTTTTAGATTTTTCATCATGTCTCCTTTTGTTCCAAATAACGCCATTGAATCACAAGCTCGAATGATAAGTTAATAGCGCCCCATGAAATCACCCATCAGCATTGTTGACGTCGACCGTACCGACACCTGGACCCGCTACAAAACTGGCATGTGCGACACTTGCGCCGCCAATTGCTGCACCATGCCCTTAGAGGTCAAGATGCTTGATTTGGTTCAACTCAAATGGGTAGACGCCTTTGAGGCAGAAAACGAAGCGCCGAAACAAATTGCAAAGCGCCTTAGCAAGGCGGGTCTCATTGACCACTTCAATTTCAAAAACAGCACCTTCACCATTGCACGCAGAAGCACGGGCGATTGCTACTTTTTAGATGCCCAAAGCAGGCGCTGCACTGTGTATGAAATTCGGCCTCAAACTTGTCGAAAGCACCCACAAGTAGGGCCTAAGCCAGGATTTTGTCCTTATGGGCCCTCGGCCCAAAGTCGTCGCTAATCAGCCAAGGGCCGACAGCGCTTTCTCGGCAATTCAGGGCTTCGATTTTTTAGGCACGGATTGAGAGAGCGCCACCCCAACAGGCAAGACGATCACTTCAGCAGGAAGTCCCAAGCGTCCAATGGTCGTCTTGGCTCGGTCTTTGGATCGGAAGAAGCCCGTTAACACCACAAAGCGCGCTTCGTCTTTGCCGTCTAGATAAACAGGTGCAATGCGCGCGTTCGCCAAATAATCTTTGCCCCTGATGAAAGCTTGCGCATCTTTGATTCGACCAAAGCTTTTATGCGCTATGACAAAACTGTCTTCAGGCAATTTCTTGAGCCATTGACGGCCACTGACGGCAACGCTGGGAAGCTCTGTAATGAGCTTGTCTTCAGCTTGTTCCTTGGGCGGCTTGGTTGACTCCGCGGGGGCCGGCTCAGCAACCACGACAGGTGCCGCCGGGGTGGCCTCTGTCGGATTGGCTGGCGGTGCAGCATTGAGGTTAGCGCCAGCGGACTTGTCTGCATCTGATGCGGGAGGGGGCATTTGATTGCCCGCTTCATCTTTGGGGGGTGCCGATTCGGTGATCACCTCTTCTTTAGGCTCTGGTGGCTTGGGTTTTTCCTGGCCCGTGACTTGGTAATAAGCGCCTTCAAATTGGGCAATGACTTTAGGCCAAGTTTCAGGGTTCAGCCACAAAGCCATCAACGAAGAGATGGCCAGCAAGCCGGCAACACCCAAGAGCCACGCCCCCACATTGGCGGCATTTTTCTTTTTGCGAAGGGCCGATGGCGACTCGCCTTTTGAAGGTCGGCGCGTTGCAGCAACGGCCTCAACGGTGGAGGGTGCTGATGTTTTTTGGGCTACTGACTTGCTGAGCCGATTGAAAAACTGAACGGCGACATCCTCTTGCCCATTTTTTCGAGCTTGCTGAATGGCCGTCAACTTTTGTTCTGCTGTGGGCAAATCTAAACCCCACGAAACAAACTGCTTGTTGGGCCGGGTCACATCATCGTTTTGAACCGTCTCTGAAGAGAACATCAACACGATGCTGACGCCTGCGCCCGGAAATTGCTGGACCAAGCGAGTGAGGAGTTGAAGCTCATGGGCGCCTAAGGCATTGGCGTCGTACACGACCCAAACTTTGTCGGGTGAAGTCCCCTGACGAGAGGCCGTGGCAATGTCAAGCGACAGGGTGTTGAGGAGCATGTTGAACCGGTCCAGCATGGCCTCGGTATCCCGGGGCATGAAGATCTCAACTTGACTGTTCGGAAGTTTTTGCTTGGCGCGACGCACAAAGGCGGCGCCATAGTAATCGAGTAGCTCAGAGGACTGGCTGAAGATAACGATGCTTTTGCTGTCCTGCGCCAAAGCGTTGAGGCAGCTTTCCATTTGCAGACGATCGGTCACCCTGAAGAAGAACTCAGGACTAGGGTCGTTGATTTGACTTCCAAATTCACTCATGGAAAGCAAACATTCATAGGTGCCATGGCCGTAATGAGAATATCGAGATGATACTCAAAATGGCCTCATTGTATGCTGTGCGTGCACAGCCTTTCGTTTAAACCTCGGGGGAATGCTTGGCTGCTTGGGCGCTTTGAATGGCGGCTTGTGCGCCCGAGACTGATTCGTCGTGCGCTTGGTTTTGAATGATCAGACCCGACAAATTGGCACCGTGCTCTACCGAAATCGAGCCATACGACACATCCCCCTGAACCACAGAGTCTTTTTGGAACTCCACCCGCTCGGCCGCATGAATGTGACCCGCCACCTTGCCCGCCACCATGACCCGGTGGGCGGTGATGTCACCTTTAATTTCACCTGTCGGCCCCACGGCCACCGTGATTTTGCTGCCGGCGACCGTTTCAATATTGCCCAACACGGTGCCGTCAATTCGAACGCTGTCGCGCAGTATCAAGGTGCCCTGAATGGTGGTGGTGCGGCCAATGATCGTGTCAAACTTCTCAGAGCTTGCTGACATTGACTTTTGGCTGAATTTTTCAAACATGCGGTGCCTCTTTGGGGAAAAATCAGTGTGCCTTGTGAGGCAGAACTTTCAAGGGATTCAAAACTTTGCCGTTTTGAAAAATTTCATAGTGCAAATGAGGGCCCGTAGAGCGGCCTGTGCTGCCCACTGCACCAATCGGTGTTTGGTGTCCAACGTTTGTGTTTTCTGTGACCAGCCGCTTGCTGAGATGCGCATAGCGGGTTAAGAAGTTTTCGGCATGCTTGATTTCAATCACGTGACCAAAGGTGTTGTCCCATTCGGATCGCACCACCAAGCCAGGCCCAGCAGCGACGACCGGTGTTCCAACTTCAGCAGAAAAATCAATGCCCTCATGCATGGCAAGCGCGCCCGTGAACGGATCGTTGCGCAGGCCAAAGCCACTGGTCAATCGAAAATCGCTTTGAACTGGAAGGCCAATGGGCAATGCTTCGAGCCAGGCCAAATGTTGAAGCCAGTTCTGCTGTTGGCTCTGCAAAGCGTCATTGACTGAGTTGACTTGAGAAACGGTTTGCTGAAGCTCAGTTTGGAGCGGTTGTCGAAACAATTGGCCCATGATGTTTTGGGTGAAGGCAGGCATGACAAAGGGTCCGCCCTTGGCGTCTTGGTTGTTAGGCGCTTGGTCCTTCAAACTCACTGGCGTTGCCAAGGTCATAAAACGGTTTTTAAGCGTTTCAAGCTTCTTCACGTCTTGCACAGTTTGGCTGAGCGAAGCTTGAAGCTGAAGCAGGTTTTGCCGATACACGGCCTCCATGCGTTGCTGTTCTGCTTCTGTGGTCACACCCCCCAGACTTCTGGCAAGGTCTGGGTTGTATTCCACCGCAATTCGCAAACCCACCCAATTGAGCGCAAAACCCATCAAAACCAAAGCCGACGCCAAGACGCCCGCGGCAATCAAGATATTGCGCGCAGTCACTGAGATTGATTTAACCCGGCCGGTCGGGCCAGAGAGCCACATGAGTTGCATGGTTTTGAGGGGGGTAAGGGGGGCGATTCTAGAGGTACAAATCAGGTCAGTCCACCCCTCCGAATGAGAATATGCTTCTAGAAATTAGCCTAAATTGCTGTTTTTAATATAAAACACTAGAATTTGACTCATTCAAAAATTTGCAGGCACTTCAGGATCACACCCCATGAGCCAGTCAAAGTGGACCGATGAACACGGTCAGCTTCTGAAAAACTTGCGTCAAAACGCAGGGGTGGACATTGCTACGCTAGCGCGCCGTCATATTTTGTCGACAACACAGATTCGGCAATTAGAAGGCGGTGGCGATTCCGCCTTTTACAACCCTGACATCAAATTGTCGATTGGCAAAAAACTACTTCATTCTTTGGGGCATGTCTTGCCTGTTGAAGTTGCTGCTGAAGTTGCCGTTGAAGTTCCTGTACAAGTTGCTGCTCAACGACCTGCGCAATTGCCTGTTGAAGTTGCAACAGAAGTGCCCGCCGCAGTGGCAGTCGAGACTGAATTCAAAAATGAGATCGCTGCCAAGCTGATGCCCTCATCAAAGCCTGCGCCTTTGAACGCACTGGCCGAAGCTGAAGCAACTTCACTTGCCAACGAGGCCGCCTTGAAGCCGCCTAATTTTGCTTGGCCCTTTCTCTTTGTCTTGATTGCACTCACTTGCATTTGGTTGTATGTAAGCCATTCCAGAGAGTCGGTCACGGCAATACCTGCGGCCGTTGCAACTGTTGAGACCAACGTACCCAAAACTGAAACTGCGCCATCAGGGGCGTCATCGGGGGCGCCTGCAGTGATGCCCACTGAGGCACCCACCGAAAAGCTGGTAGCGCCAGTGGTGCCAGCCGCGCCCGTTACGCCAAGCTTCCCAGAGTCAACTTCAATCAAGCCCCTGGCTGAAACAGCACCCAAAGTAGCGCTCAAGTCTGCTTGTGCCTGGGGGCCTTCAGAAACTGAGATGCAACCCAACGCTCCTCGGAAGTCAGCCGAGTATGTGCACATGGTTGCCGCTCAAAACGTGCTCGTTTGCGTGATGGACGCAGACCAACGCGTGGCCACCTTGGAATTACAAGCGGGCGATGCACGCAGCATTTACGGCCCCGCGCCCTTCAAGGTTTACAGCGCCGACCTCCGTTTGTTGAAAGTTTATTTTCAAGGGCAATACATGAAGCTGCCCAGCGAAGATATTCAACAAATTAAGCTGGCTGCAGCGCGATAGCTGCAAATTCACTGCGCAAGGTCAAGCACCGTTGCGCTTGCCTTTGGTGAGGTCAACCCCCAACTGCTTTAGCTTGCGATAAAGATGCGTGCGTTCAAGTCCGGTTTTGTCCGCGACGCGCGTCATGGAGCCGCCTTCGTTGGACAAATGAAATTCAAAGTAGGCCTTTTCAAAAGCATCGCGGGCATCGCGCAAGGGCAAGTCAAGGTCAAAGGTTTGGGAGACCTGAAGTGCGACTTCTGCGCCTGCATTGGCACCGGGCTGCGCCACTGAGACAGCACCGGGAACCGACTGCGATGCTTGGTAAGCCGCCGCAGCTTGTCGAACTTGCTCACGTGCCAAACCCTGCTCAACAGTTTTGAGCAGTTTTTGGAGGGTGATGGGCTTTTCTAAAAACGCTTGCGCGCCAATTCGGATGGCATCCACTGCGGTGTCAATGGTGGCGTGGCCACTCATCATGATGACGGGCATGTTCAGCAGCCCCGCTGTCGACCACTCTTTGAGCAGGGTGACGCCATCGGTATCAGGCATCCAAATGTCGAGCAAGACCAAATCGTGCCGCATTCGCAGACGCGCTTCGCGTGCCTGCGCAGCGTTCTCTGCCAGATCAACCGTATGACCTTCGTCGTTCAGAATTTCCGAGAGCAAGTCGCGAATTCCCAGCTCGTCATCCACCACCAAAATGTTTGCCATGTTGCTCTAAGTTGCCTCTAAATTTTCCCCGAATGGCATCTGATGTGCTCATTGAATGGAACTTCATTTGCCTCACAAAAAGCTGGCTTCGACTTTAGACCTGCGCCAACTTCTCGACACTGAATGATAACGACACTTGAGCACCTTTGACCACCCCCTCTTCAACAAGGTTTGCAATGTCCAAACGGGCACCATGTTCATCGGCAATTTTCTTGACCACCGCCAGCCCCAATCCAGTGCCTTTGGCCTTGGTCGTGACGTAGGGTTCAAAGGCTCGCTGCAAAATATTGGGCGCAAATCCAGGGCCTTCGTCCGAAACGGTCAACTTCACGCGTTTTCTTGCCGGGCTCCATCGGGTGGTC
>JBIKOZ010000074.1:0-6933 GCA_044357745.1 Limnohabitans sp.
AGACCAAGGCCAAAATCTCAGCGGGCTTCCAGGACGCGACGAACGCCGCACTCATGGCCACAGCCAACAAAGCAAATTTGGACAGAATCACCCGCCCCTCATCGGTCTGAACGCCATTTTTCGTGCCCAGCCTCATGTCATGAACAAACGCATTGCTGATGGTCAATAACAGGCCATCGGCCGTAGACAATGCAGCGGCAAAACCACCCGCGGCAACCAAGCCTGAAATGACATACGGCAAGCCCGCCAATTCGGGACTGGCCAGCATGATCATGTCTGCACTCAACTTAAGTTCTCCAAATTGCAGTACCCCGTCTAAATTCACATCCGTGACCTCTACCAAAGAACTGTCAACCCGAGACCACTGCGCCAGCCAATGGGGCAGTTCGCTGAATGGGCTGCCAACCAAGTTGTTCATCACCTCAAACTTCACCAACACCGCCAATGCAGGCGCACTCAAATACAAGATGGCAATGAAAAACAAGGACCAAGCCACTGACAATCTCGCTTCAGCTTGATTGGGCACGGTATAAAAACGCGTCAACAAATGTGGCAACCCTGCTGTGCCAGCCATCAAACAAAAGATCAGTGCGACAAAATTAATTCTGGATTGATTGAATGCTTCACGCTCCTGCTCTGTGCCGTCAGGGTTGCCTTGAAACGCCTGGCCATGAAGTGGCATGCCACCCAAAGGCTTCGCTCGCTCATAGTTTTCAAGCATGGCTTTTTGCCAAACATCCTTTGCCACCACTGCATTTTTTGGCAAGGCCAGCAACTCACGTCTGGCTTGGACAATGACTGAAAATTCGGCATTTTTCAGCTTCAAGTCAGTCAACTGGTTTTCCAGCATTTTTCTTTCGTTGATCAAGGCAGCCTCAACATTCTCAAGTCGAGCTTTGAGTAATTCTGCGCGTCGTAGAAACTCATTTCTGACAGCGATTTCAGAGGGGTCCGCTATGAGCTTTTGTTCTAAGTCTGCAATTTTTGGAAGCTGCGTACCGTATGCAACGGGGGCCCAGGGTGATCCGAGTTGCTTGTAAGCCAGCCATGAAACAGGAATTAAGAAGGCAATCAGAAGAATGATGTATTGCGCGACTTGCGTCCACGTAATGGCCCGCATGCCCCCCAAGAAGGAACACAGCAAGACACCCCCCAGTCCCAGCAAAATACCAATTTCAAATTGAACCCCCGTGAGTCGCGATGCAATCAGTCCAATGCCATAAATTTGCGCCACCACATACGTGAATGAACACAAAATAGCAGCCCAAGCTGCAATCAACCTGGGCCATCGACCCCCATATCGTTGGCTGAAAAAATCGGGCAAGGTGTAAAGATTCATGGCCCTGAGATGAGGTGCGATGAGGAGCGCCACCAAACAGAACCCGCCGGTCCAGCCCATGACGTAGGCCAAACCACCCGCCTGCCCACCTGCGCCTGAAAATCCTTGCAGATACAAAGCCCCAGCCAAACTGATGAAAGAAGCAGCGCTCATCCAATCCGCGGCCGTGGCCATGCCGTTGTAGAAGGCTGGAATGCGCCGGCCCGCTACATAGTATTCATCGGCGTTGGTGGTACGTCCCATGATGCCAATCACCGCATAGATCATGACCGTAGAGAACAAGAAAATCGGGCCGATCAGATTTCGTGAAAGCCCCTGCTGTTCAGCCCACCCCATAGCGCCTAACAAGCACATCAACAAAACAACGTAAAGCGATACGTTGCGGTGCAGACGCCACTTGTATGCGACGTATTGCTGCTGAAAGGCGTTATCAAGCTTCAATCGGTTTTCCCTAATTGTGTCCAAGTCTCAACCACAGTGTCTGGGTTCAAAGAGATGGAGCTGATACCTTGCGACATGAGCCAACGTGCAAAATCTGGGTGGTCGCTAGGGCCTTGGCCACAAATACCGACATACTTTCCTTGTCTCAAACAAGCCTGAATGGCTTGAGAAATAAGGGTTTGAACAGCCAAATCACGCTCATCAAAATCAACCGCCAACAACTCCAAACCCGAATCACGGTCTAAGCCCAAAGTCAGTTGCGTCAAGTCATTAGAGCCGATAGAGAAGCCATCAAAGTACGCAAGGAACTGATCCGCCAAGATCGCGTTACTGGGAACCTCGCACATCATGATGATTTTTAAATCATCTTGTCCTCGCTTGAGGCCATGCTTTGCAAGCAATTGGGTGACGCGATCGGCTTGACCCAGCGTTCGCACAAAGGGTACCATGACCTGAACATTGGTCAAGCCCATTTCGCCGCGAACACGTTTAATGGCTTCACACTCCATGGCAAAGGCTTGACCAAAGTCTTCACTGATGTACCTTGCTGCACCCCGGAATCCCAACATGGGATTTTCTTCCTCAGGTTCGTAGCGACTGCCACCAATGAGCTTGCGGTACTCGTTGCTTTTGAAATCGGACAAACGAACAATGACAGGTTTCGGCCAGAAAGCGGCCGCAATACAAGCAACGCCTTCTGTGACTTTATCAACGTAAAAAGCTTTGGGCGATGCGTGACCTCGTGCCACCGACTCTACGGCCTTCTTCAGATCGGTATCGATGTTGGGGTAATCCAATATGGCTTTTGGATGCACGCCAATGTTGTTATTGATAATGAACTCCAAGCGAGCCAAGCCAACCCCTTGATTTGGCAACTGGGCAAAATCAAAAGCCAATTGCGGATTGCCCACATTCATCATGATTTTGGTGGCAATGTCGGGCATGGTGCCGCGCGTGACTTCCGTCACTTCTGTTTCTAAAAGGCCATCGTAAATACGACCGGTGTCGCCTTCTGCACAACTGACGGTCACCAAAGTACCGTCCTTCAATTGCGTCGTTGCATGGCCGCAGCCGACCACCGCAGGAATGCCCAATTCACGAGCGATGATGGCGGCATGACATGTTCGTCCACCCCGATTGGTCACAATCGCACTGGCGCGCTTCATGACGGGCTCCCAATTGGGATCGGTCATATCGGTCACCAAGACATCGCCCGGCTGCACTTGGTCCATTTCGGAAATACTGTGCACCAAACGCACAGGTCCGGTACCAATTTTTTGCCCAATGGCACGGCCCTCTGCCAAGACAACGCCCTTCCCTTTGAGTTTGTAGCGCAGCTCAGGCGCGCCCTTAGACTGACTCTTTACAGTCTCAGGCCTGGCTTGCAATATATACAGCAAACCATCCGTACCATCTTTACCCCACTCGATGTCCATTGGCCTGCCGTAGTGCTTTTCAATCACCATGGCGTACTGCGCCAGCAGCGTGACATCAGCATCGGTCAGTGAATAGCGGTTGCGCAGTTCCAAGGGAACATCAACCGTTTGGACGAGTTTGCCAGAATTGGTTTTTTCTTCCGGCGAGGAAAAAATCATTTGAATCAACTTGGAACCCAAATTACGGCGAATGACTGCTTTTTTTCCTGCCGCCAACATGGGCTTGTGAACATAAAACTCGTCTGGATTCACAGCCCCTTGAACAACGGTTTCACCCAGCCCATAACTCGATGTGATGAAAACCACATCTTCAAAACCCGTTTCAGTATCGATGGTGAACATCACCCCCGCCGTCCCTAAATCTGAACGAACCATTCGCTGAACACCTGCCGAAAGCGCCACCTCAGCATGCGCAAAACCTTTGTGCACTCGGTAACTGATGGCTCGGTCGTTGTACAAGGATGCAAAGACTTCTTTCATCTTGTGAAGGACATCTTCAATGCCGACCACATTCAAAAACGTTTCTTGCTGTCCCGCAAAAGAAGCGTCGGGCAAGTCCTCAGCGGTGGCAGAAGATCGAACTGCAAAACTGGCTTGCGCATTGCCTGCACTCAGCTCAGAAAATTGATCGCGAATGGCTTTTTCTAAATCTCCAGGAAATGGTTGAGCTTCGACCATGCCCCTGATTTCAGCACCCACCAAAGCCAAGGTGCGAACATCCTCAACATCCAATGCATCTAGTTTTTGGTTGATTCGATCAACGAGCCCGTCGTGTTTCAAAAAAGCTCTGAAGGCATGGGCGGTGGTGGCAAAACCTGTGGGGACACGCACGCCGTTTGGCAACTGAGAAATCATCTCACCCAAACTTGCATTTTTACCGCCCACAGACTCGACATCGCTCATCCGCAACTGCTCAAACGGGACGACCAAAGCATCCTTTGCAAAAAGTTGAGACATAAAAACTCCAAAGTTAAAAAACGGCACTTGCAGCCCGAACCAACTCTCGGAATCTTGGTTGTTGTTAGATGGGATTCCCGAGCGCCAGCAGGCGGTAGATAATGAGAGTGATTTTAGGACTCAACGCGTCCTTTCTTCACAAAATTTACGCATTCTCAAAATTTACAACCATGCCCCATAGAACAGTATTTTTCATCTCCGATGGCACCGGAATTACCGCCGAGACCTTTGGCAACGCGATCTTGGCCCAGTTTGAGATGAAAACGCGCCACGTCAGGCTGCCTTTTATAGACAGCGCCGATAAAGCGCATCAGGCGGTCAGGCAAATCAACCACGTCGCGGAGGTTGAAAATATAAAACCCATCGTATTCACGACTTTGGTGAACATGGAGGTGCTAGAGGTCATTCGGGCTGGCTGCAAAGGAATGCTTCTGGACATGTTTGGCACCTTTGTTCATCCGCTGGAAGAGGAGTTGGGAATCAAGTCACACCATCGGGTGGGACGCTTTTCAGATGCCAGCAAAAGCAAGGAATATCACGATCGTATTGAGGCCATCAACTTCTCATTGGCCCATGACGATGGACAGTCCAATCGCGACCTTGAATCTGCAGAAGTTATTTTGGTGGGTGTCAGCCGAAGCGGCAAAACGCCCACAAGTTTGTACCTGGCCATGCAACACGGCATGAAGGCTGCCAATTACCCTCTTATTCCTGAAGACTTTGAACGCAAACAACTGCCACCAGCCTTGATGCCGCATCGAAAGAAAATTTTTGGCCTGTCCATCCATCCCGACCGGCTTTCAGAGATCAGATCGGAACGGCGACCCAATTCCAAATATGCAAGTCTTGAAAATTGTCGGCAAGAAGTGGCCGATGCCGAATCCATGATGCGCCGCTCAGGCATACGGTGGCTTTCGACCACCAGCAAATCGATTGAAGAAATTGCCACCACCATTCTTCAAGAAATCAAACCCGATCCTCTGATTTATTGAGTCGAGTTCAGACTAGCGGAGGGTGGCTGCAATTTTTTCAGCGCAGCGCTCTGCCACCTGAAGGTCTCTGGCCTCTACCATCACACGAACCAAGGGCTCGGTACCGCTGGCCCGAATCAAAACACGACCTTTGTCTGCCAACTCCGCCTCAACTTCTTGGGTGGCTTTTGCCAACAAGGGGCTGTCCTGCCATTGTTGGTCCTTGGCCAATCGAACATTGATCAGCACTTGCGGGAACAAAACCACATCGGACAACAGCGCTGCCATGGTTTTACCTGTGGCCACACACGCTTGAAGCACTTGAAGCGCACTGATCAAACCGTCGCCGGTGGTGTGTTTGTCAAGCGCCAGCAAATGGCCAGACCCCTCACCGCCCAAGAGCCAGTTTTTCTCTTCAAGCGCCTCCAAGACATAACGATCGCCAACTTTGCTTCTGATGAATTCAATGTTCTTGGCTTTCAATGCCAACTCAACCGCCATGTTGGTCATGAGGGTGCCCACGACACCCGGCACCACTTCATCTCGGGCAATGCGGTCTCTGACCATGAGGTAAAGCAGTTCGTCGCCGTTGTAGAGTCGACCTGAGTTATCGACCAGCTGCAGGCGATCTGCGTCGCCATCTAATGCAACACCATAATCTGCCTGGTGAAATTGAACCGCGGCCACCAAGGCTTCTGGATGGGTCGCTCCCACGTCTTTGTTGATGTTCAAACCATCGGGCGTGCAACCGATGGCAATGACATCTGCGCCCAATTCATGAAAGACCTTGGGGGCAATTTGATAGGCTGCACCGTTGGCTGCATCAACGACGATTTTCATGCCCTTGAGGGTAAAGTCGTTGCTGAAAGTACTCTTGCAAAACTCGATGTATCGACCTGCAGCATCGTCCAAGCGTTTGGCCTTGCCCAGTTCTGCCGACGAGACCCAGACCGGCGCCTGATCGACCAATTTTTCTACAGAACTTTCCCATTCATCGCTGAGTTTTTTACCTTTGGCGCTGAAAAACTTGATCCCGTTGTCATCGTAGGGGTTGTGACTGGCACTGATGACGACGCCCAAGGAAGCCCGTTGTGAACGGGTTAAATAAGCAACTGCAGGCGTTGGAACGGGCCCTAGCAACACGACATCCACACCCGCAGAGTTAAAGCCAGACACCAACGCGCTTTCAAGCATGTAGCCAGAAATACGCGTGTCTTTGCCAATCAAAACAACTGGCGATTTTTCTTTTTGGCGCAACACGCGACCCACGGCATGCGCTAAGTGCATCACAAAGTCAGGGGTAATGGGCGCCTGCCCTACCGTGCCGCGAATGCCATCTGTACCAAAATATTTTCTTGTCATGATTCTTATGAATATTAGTCACTGATTGAGATCAATCTGTCTAAGCAGCTGTTATGAATTTTAGACGCTTCTCTGGCCGCTTAAACGGCATGGGATTGAACCGCCTTCCAAACTCTTAAAGCTTGGACCGTTTCCTGAACATCGTGCACACGAACCAATGAGGCACCTCTTTGAACAGCCAAGATCGCTGCGCTCAGGCTTGCGCCCATTCTTTGTTGCGGTTCTGGCTCGACGCCTTGGATGGCCGACAGCTTTCCCAAGCTTCCTTTGCGAGACCACCCTGCTAACAAGGGATGTCCGAGCGTCAGCAATTCTGCTTGCCGGCTTAGTAAGTCAATGTTTTGTGATGTCGTTTTTCCAAAGCCAATGCCTGGGTCGACAACAATTCGGTTGGCATCGACACCCTGCGACTTCACTTGGACCAGTT
>JBIKOZ010000055.1:0-7675 GCA_044357745.1 Limnohabitans sp.
ATCAATGTCATTCCCTATTTTCGTCGAATTTTGGGTCAGGCGCATTAAATCCCCTTGCAAAGAAAGTCCTTGTCACCTGCCGTTGCGGGGCATCATTGTTCTACCAATAGAACAATTTCATGGGACAATCAGGTTGCCTATAAAATCTGCTGATTCAATCTCTAAAAGCCATCACATCATGAAGCCCTCCTTTCAATGGAATGACCCCTTTCTCCTGAATTCTCAATTGAGCGAAGACGAGCGCGCCATCGTTGATGCGGCCCACGACTTCTGCCAAGAAAAGTTGCAAACACGCGTGTTGATGGCCGCTCGCCATGAGAAATTCGATCGTGAAATCATGAATGAATTTGGCAGCATGGGCTTCTTGGGCTCCACCATTGAAGGTTTCGGCTGTGCAGGCTTGAACTATGTCAGCTACGGTTTGGTGGCTCGCGAAGTCGAACGCGTCGACAGCGGCTACCGAAGTGCCATGAGCGTACAAAGCTCTTTGGTCATGTTTCCTATCGACGAATTCGGCTCAGATGCTCAAAAGCAAAAGTACTTGCCCAAATTGGCCACAGGTGAATGGGTGGGCTGCTTTGGCTTAACAGAACCCAATCACGGCTCTGACCCAGCCAGCATGATCACGCGTGCCACGCCCGTCGATGGTGGCTTCATCATGAAGGGCGCCAAAATGTGGATCACCAATTCACCCATTGCCGATGTGTTCATGGTGTGGGCAAAATTAGGCGGCGAAGGCGATGGTCAGTCTGCCATTCGCGGCTTTATTTTGGAAAAAGGCATGAAGGGCCTCACCGCCCCGAAGATCGAAGGCAAGATGAGTTTGCGCGCCAGCATCACCGGCGAAATCGTCATGGACGATGTTTTTGTGCCTACAGAAAATATGCTGCCCAATGTGTCTGGTCTGAAAGGCCCGTTCAGCTGCTTGAACAAAGCCCGCTACGGCATTGCCTGGGGCGCATTGGGGGCGGCAGAAGACTGCTGGCACCGTGGTCGGCAATACACCCTCGATCGCGTTCAGTTTGGTCGGCCATTGGCGCAAAATCAGTTAATTCAAAAGAAATTGGCTGACATGCAAACGGAAATCGCTTTGGGCCTTCAAGGCTGCCTGCGCGTTGGACGTCTCATGGACGAAGGTCAAGCTGTGCCAGAAATGATCAGCTTGATTAAACGAAATAGTTGCGGTAAAGCATTGGATGTCGCACGCATGGCGCGAGACATGCACGGCGGCAATGGTATTCACGACGAATACCATGTGATTCGTCACATGATCAATCTGGAAACAGTCAACACCTATGAAGGCACGCACGATGTGCACGCCCTCATCCTAGGACGCGCACAGACAGGTTTACAGGCTTTCTATTGATGGCCTATCGCGAGCGAATGGCTTTTTTAAGCCTTTAAGCCCAATCCCAAAGGCCGCATCCGCGGTCTTTTTTTTGCTTCAATTGCCCCTAAAGACTTGACGCTCCAAACACAAAACCGTACATTAATAACCAACGAGTCATTAATGTGTCTGAAACTTTAAATCCCCATAAACGAGAACGCAGAAAGCAACATCGGCCCGGTGAATTGCTCGAAGCTGCAATGGACTTGTTTGTCGAGAAGGGTTTTGCCGCAACCAAATCTGAGGAAGTCGCCGCGCGGGCTGGTGTGTCAAAGGGCACACTCTTTCTTTACTTCCCCAGCAAAGAAGAACTGTTCAAAGCCGTTGTTCGTGAAAACGTGGTCAAGGCTGTCACAGAAGGTGTCCTGGAAGCCGCCAACTTCAAAGGTCCCAGCCGGCAGTTGCTTAAAAATTTAATGCTGGAATGGTGGCGCAGGTATGGGTCCACCAAAGCCTCTGGCATTACCAAGCTGATCATCAGTGAGGCCAATTCATTTCCAGAACTGGCAGCATTTTATCAAGAGGAAGTTATTTTTCCGGCCATGAAATTGGTCAAGGACGTCCTGGAGCGCGGCCGCATGCAGGGCGAATTCAAAAACTTCCATACCGATCACACCGCCATGGCGATCATTGCGCCCCTGCTGTTTTTGATCATGTCGAAACACTCCACAGCGATCTGCCACGAAGGCTCTGCCCAGCCCAATCCCGAAGAATTTATTGCACAGCACGCAGACCTCATTGTGCGGGGACTGTCGATTTAAAAATAATGATGATGACCCCCAAAAATCTTCTCTTAGCACTTGTTGGACTGGCCGTGTTCGCGGGCAGCATTTACCAATTCGGTGGTTTCAAAAATCACAAGGCAGACGGTATCGAAATCAAATCAAATACGCCTGCAAGCATTGAATTAACCGGCAGTGATGTCATCATTGCGCAGGAAATCAGCATGACGCAAGGCTTGCCGATCTCTGGCACTCTGAAGGCTGTTCGCAGCGCCATGGTCAAAGCGCGCGTTGCGGGAGAACTGCTTGCACTGGAAGTCCGAGAAGGCGACCCCGTGCGAGCGGGTCAAGTGATTGCCAAAGTAGACGCCACAGAGTATCTGGCCAAACAGCGGCAAGCTCAACAACAAGCTGAAGCAGCTCGCGCCCAAGTCGAAGTGGCGCAAAGGCAATACGACAACAACAATGCATTGGTCAATCAAGGCTTTATTTCCAAAACTGCCTTGGACATTTCCATGGCCAATCTCAATGGCGCCAAAGCCACTCATCAAGCGGCCCTGTCCGCCTTCGATGTTGCCAGCAAAGCTGTCGAGGATTGCAATTTAAAAGCGCCCTTGAGTGGATTCATCAGTCAACGCCTGGTTCAAGTTGGCGAACGCGTGTCGATCGATGCGCGCATTGTGGAAGTGGTCGATCTTTCTCTGTTTGAACTTGAAGCCACCATCACCTCAGCCGATGCCATGAACGTGAAGGTGGGACAATTGGCAAAATTGTTCATCGAAGGCTCTTTGCAAGAAGTGACTGCCAAAGTTCTTCGAATCAACCCCAGCACTCAAATTGGAAGTCGCAGCGTCGTGGTCTATCTGGGCGTACAAGGTCAACCCACTTTGCGGCAGGGCGTATTTGTACAGGGCAGTCTGGGCACCCAAAAAGTGCAAACTGTTGCGGTCCCTCTGGAGAGCGTTCGCTCAGACCAATCAGAGCCTTATGTACAGACGATTCAAGACGGCAAAGTGGTTCATGTAAAAGTTTCCATTGGCATCAAAGGCGAGCTAGAAGGAAAAGCCATGATGGCCACCCATGAGATCCCTGCGGGCATGAAAGTATTGACACCCAGTGCAGGTGCCGTTCGTGATGGCACTTTGATCAAGGCAGTGAACAGTACAAAGCCCTGATTCAAAAATCGCAAAGCCTTCACCATGTGGTTCACACGCGTTAGTCTTAAAAACCCCGTTTTCGCAACGATGATCATGCTCGCCTTTGTGGTGATGGGACTTTATTCATTCCAGCGCTTGAAGGTCGATCAATTTCCAAACATTGATTTTCCTGTCGTGGTGGTTTTGACAGAGTATCCCGGCGCTTCTCCTGAAATTGTAGAAAGTGAAGTCTCGAAAAAGATTGAAGAGGGTGTCAATTCAATCGCTGGCATCAGTGCCCTCACCTCCCGCAGTTATGAAAACCAATCGGTCGTGGTCATTGAGTTTCAACTCAACATTGACGGCAGAAAAGCAGCCGACGATGTTCGCGAAAAAGTAGCAGGCATTCGCGCCACCCTCAGAGATGAAGTGAAAGAGCCCCGTGTCATTCGCTTTGATCCCACAAGCAAAGCCATATGGTCTTTGGCAGTTTTTCCAGAGACAACAAAAGATGAAAAAGCCACGAGCTTGGTAGAACTTACCAACTATTCCGAACAAGTCATTAAAAAGCGATTGGAAAATATTCGCGGTGTGGGCGCGGTCAATGTGTTGGGGGGTAGCCGAAGAGAAATCAATATTTATCTCCGGCCAGACGCGATGGAATCACTGGGTGTCAGTGCCGATCAAATCGCTGCGGCGGTTCGAAATGAAAATCAAGACTCACCTGTGGGTGCGCTGCGATCTTCTACACAAGAGCGCGTCATTCAAGTTCAGTCGCGCGTGAAGCGGCCTGAAGACTTTGCCAACATCATCGTGGCTCGAAAAGGCACAACGCCCATTCGATTGTCACAAGTCGCGCAGGTCAAAGATGGCGCAAAAGAGATTGAGAACATGGCGCTTTACAACGGCGAGCGCACTCTCATTCTTACCGTACAAAAGGCCCAAGATGCCAACACCATTGAGGTGGTGGACGGCTTGACCAGGACCCTCGATGAGCTTCGGAAACAAGTGCCTGCCCGTATTCGACTCGAAGCTGTGTCGGATGGTTCTCGTCAAATTCGAGTCGCCGTCGACAATGTACGTAGAACGCTGATAGAGGGTGCATTGCTCACCGTGTTGATTGTTTTTCTGTTCTTGAATTCTTGGCGCTCAACGGTCATCACCGGACTGACACTGCCCATTTCCCTGATCGGTACCTTCTGGTTCATGAGCATGTTTGGTTTTACTGTCAACATGATCACGCTGATGGCGCTGTCACTGTGTGTCGGGCTCTTGATTGACGACGCCATCGTCGTTCGAGAAAACATCGTCCGACATGTGCAAATGGGCAAAAAGGCCTACGATGCCGCCATGATTGGCACCGAGGAAATTGGACTGGCCGTGTTGGCCACCACCTTGTCCATCGTGGCCGTATTTTTGCCCATCGGATTTATGGAGGGCATCATTGGAAAGTTCTTCCACGAGTTTGGCATCACCATCGTGGCTGCTGTGCTGATTTCCATGTTTGTTAGCTTCACACTTGACCCCATGCTGTCCAGCGTTTGGCATGACCCGAGTATCCATGTCTCGGGTCAATCCAAAAAGGACCCCAAGACATCTCTCCACCTGTATGACCGAACCATCGGTCGAGTGACACACTGGTTTGAAATTCAGACGGACCACATGGCAGACAAGTACCAGACCATGCTGGCCTGGGCCCTTGAACACAAGCGAACGACTTTGTTGATGGCCGCAGGTATTTTCATGACCAGTGTCTTGATGGTGCCTCTGTTAGGCACAGAGTTTGTTCCCAAAGGCGATTACTCTGAAAGCACACTCAACTTTCAGACGCCTGTCGGCACATCTCTCGAAAGCACCGCTTTAAAGGCCAAGCAGGTTGAACAAATCATTCGCGAGTTTCCAGAAGTTCAGTACACCCTGACTGGGATGAATACGCCCAGCGCTCAAGGCAAAAACAACGCCAGCATCTACATTCGCCTGATTGACCGCAAACTGCGACAACGCAACGTCGAAGATTTGTCAGTTTTGTTTCGACAACGACTCAGCCAAGTTGCCGGCATCACCTTGACCCACGTCGGTACGCTAGATTCTGTCGGAGGCAATAAACAAATTGAATTTTCCTTGCAAGGCCCAGATCAGCGTGAACTCGAGCGCTTAACACTTCAAATCATGGCGCAGATTCGAAGTATTTCAGGCTTGGTCGATTTAGACTCAAGCGTCAAACCCAATAAACCCTCTATTGCCATCAAGGTTCTGTCCGAATCAGCTGCCGATGTCGGCTTCAGTGTTGCACCGCTTTCCAACTCACTTCGCATCTTGGTGGCAGGTCAAACGGTGGGCAACTGGCGTGCGCCTGATGACCAAACCTACGATGTCAATGTGCGACTTGCGCCCGAGTTTCGCAACAGCCCGCAAGATTTAGAACGCATCCCATTTACTTTGCCCATGGCAGATGGCACCTCAAGAACCGTTCGATTGGGACAAATTGCCAATGTTGAAGAAACGTCCGGCTCCAACCAAATTAACCGGCGTGATTTGATGCGTGAAGTTTCTGTCAATGCCAATGCATCCCGCAGGTCAGCAGGTGAAATTTCAAACGATATTCGCAAAGTATTAGATTCAATCGCTTGGCCGCCAGGCTATCGTTATCAATTTGGCGGCGCCACCAAGAGCATGAATGAATCATTTCAATACGCCACGACGGCGCTGATCATGGCGGTGATTTTCATTTACATGATTCTGGCCAGTCAATTCAAAAGTTTTCTACAGCCCTTGGCCCTGATGACAGCCCTTCCACTCACCTTGATTGGTGTTGTGCTCGCACTGATGGCCTTCGGCTCGGCCCTTTCCATGTTCTCTGCCATTGGTGTGGTGATGCTCATGGGCTTGGTGACCAAAAATGCCATCTTATTGGTTGATTTCACCATTCGTGCTCGCGAGGGTGGTGTCTCTGACAAAGGCGAAACCATTCAACCCTTGAACAGAAATGAGGCTTTGCTCATGGCTGCCAAAGTCAGGTTGCGACCCATTTTAATGACCACCTTGGCCATGGTCTTTGGCATGATGCCCCTTGCATTCGCCATCTCCGAGGGGTCTGAGCAACGCTCGCCAATGGGGCAAGCCGTGATTGGGGGGGTCATTACTTCCTCGCTGCTCACCTTGGTGGTGGTCCCCGTGGTTTATTGCTACATGGACGATTTAAGTGATTTTCTAAAAAGGTGCTGGTCTGGTCAGGAAAAAACCATGTCTTAAGGCGCCACTGAAGTTAAAATAAAAGCAGTTAGAATTAGATACCCCCTGGAGTAAAAAAGTGACCCACGAAACAGCACGCTTCAACATGATTGAGCAACAGATACGGCCCTGGGATGTCTTGGATGGTCAAGTCTTGTCATTGCTGTCGGTCGTCAAACGGGAAGAGTTTGTTCCTTTGGCACACAAAGCACTGGCCTTTGCCGACATGGAAATTCCATTGCAGCCTTCCGGCTATGCAGGCCAAGTCATGCTGGCCCCCAAAGTGGAAGCCCGACTGCTGCAAAATGCAGCCATTCAAGCCACCGACAAAGTGCTGGAAATTGGCACAGGCTCAGGTTACATGGCGGCTCTTCTAGCTCACCAAGCCGCATCTGTATTGAGTCTTGAAATTGACCCTGCATTGGCGCAGCAAGCACGCATCAATTTGCAAACAGCCGGAATCACCAATGTCGAAATTAGACAAGCAGATGGCAGTCAGGGTGCTGCAGCCGATGGTCCCTTTGACGTCATCTTATTGAGCGGCTCCGTACCAGACGTTCCTCAAAACTTGCTGAACCAACTCAAATTGGGTGGCCGTTTGATCGCCATCGTTGGGGAGGAGCCCGTGATGCGCGCCAGCGTCATCACCCGTCAAGGTGAACAACAATGGCAAACCGCAGAGCCATGGGACACCATGGCCCCTCGCCTGCAGGGCTTCCCAGAACACAATCGTTTTTCCTTCTAAGCTCAATCCGCTCAGCTCAAACAATTCACTGATACTCATGCAACAAGTCAGCCCCACTCAGTTCAACGACTGGCTCAAAGAAGCGTCCACCCAGGGTCACCCCTTGGTCTTAGATGTCAGGGAAACATGGGAGTGTGAGCTGGCCAGCATCGCACCTTCTGGCTGTGAAGTTCAAATCATGCCCATGCAAACTGTGCCTGCCCGCATTTTCGAGCTGGACAAAAAAAGGCCCATCGCCTGTCTTTGTCACCACGGCAGCAGAAGCATGCAAGTCGCATCGTTTCTCGAACATCACGGATTTGAAAACGTTATCAATATCAGCGGCGGCATTCACGCTTGGTCAAGCCAAGTCGATGCCAGCATTCCTACTTATTAAAGATTTTTATCCCTCTGGCCATTGCCTCGAAAGAACTCTATGAATTTGCGCTTTCTCCCACTCACGCTGGCCTTGACT
>JBIKOZ010000056.1:0-7645 GCA_044357745.1 Limnohabitans sp.
TCTTGCAACAGTAAGTTACTTGGGCAGTTCCAAAATAACGCTGGGCGTGTCTTGCAGGCTGGGTGCCAAACGCGCCAGCCGATGCCCTACCGAATGCAGCACCCAGCCAGGTGCCACAGTTTGGCCGGGCAAGTAGGCTTTGGGCGCTTGACCATCGACCCCCAGCAAGGCAGACCCTTTGCCCGAGGCACCTGCCACCACACCCAGCAAGCTCCACTGGTGCGCTGCTGGGTCAGAATTGCCCTTGGCGCTGCCAGAGGCTGCAGGTTTGGCAGCGCCCAAGGCCGAGGCCACGTGGCTGTTGAAATTAAGGTCTGCCTCTGCCGACAAATGACCGGCTTTGGCATGCGCCACAACGGGCACGGCCGATGTGGGTGCATTGAGGCTCTGAATTTGCAAGGTCCAAGACACCACCGCATAGGCCGCCGCAGCCGCCACGCCCATGGCGCTGAGCGCTGGCCACCATGATCTCGGGGGTGCCTGATGAATTTGTAACATGAGAAGATTATGATGGAGAAGTGTGAAAAAAAGCAGAGGTTTTATGGCGATGATTTCTAACAAAGAACGTGCCGCGCGCAAGCAGCGTGGTTTTACGTTGATCGAGTTGATGGTGGTCTTGGCCATCATTGGCATCTTGGCCTCGCTCATTGTGCCCAATGTATTGGGCCGCGCCGATGACGCGCGCATCACAGCCGCCCGCACCGACGTCGGTAACCTGGTGCAGGCGCTCAAGCTTTACAAACTCGACAACCAACGCTTCCCAAGCGCCGAGCAAAGCCTTCAATCCTTGGTGACCAAGCCCAGTGCAGAGCCAGTGCCCCCAAATTGGAAAAATTATTTAGACAAATTGCCCGCAGATCCATGGGGCCGTCCTTACCAATACCTCAACCCCGGGCTGAAGGGTGAAGTCGACGTGATGTCTTGGGGTGCAGATGGCCAGTCGGGCGGTGAGGGTGTGAATGCCGACATCGGCAGTTGGCAATAAAGCCTCTTTGATTTCAAGCTCGCGAGATTTGCATTCATCGCGAGCGTCCACCTGCGCGTTGCCGCCAGCGCGTCACGCTTTAGGCTTTACCTTGATCGAGCTTTTGGTGGTCATTGCCTTGATTGCCATTGGCACCGCCGCCGTCAGCTTTAGCTTGCGAGACAGCGCTCAAACCGTGTTGGAACGCGATGCCGAGCGTTTGGCCGCATTGTTTGAGTCAGCGCGTGCAAGGTCTCGAAGCAGCGGTGTGCCTGTGCAGTGGCGCCCTGTTGTTGAAGGGTCTGCCAGCGCTGCCAAAAACGCTTCATTTGTGTTTGAAGGATTGCCCCCTCAAACTTTGCCTGCGCAATGGTTGTCACCCCAAACGCAGGTGGCGGCCAACAGCCTCATTTTGTTGGGCCCCGACCCCATCATCGGCCCGCAAAGTGTGATGCTTCGCTCGCAAGATTTTAAACTCTGGGTGCGCACCGATGGCATCCAAGCTTTCAGCGTCTCGCGCGCGGCGCCATGAGGTTTAACTTGCAAAAAGCCAAGCGCGCTGCACTGGGTTTTACGCTGATTGAGGTGCTTGTGGCCTTGAGCATTGTGGCCATTGCACTCATGGCGGGCCTGCGCTCAACCGAAGCCCTCAGCCGCAATGCATCGCGCCAATCCACGCAATGGTTGGCACAAATTTGTGCAGAGAACGAATTCGCTCGCATGCGTTTATCGCGGCAAATGCCTTCGGTGGGCGTGAGCACCATCAGTTGCCCGCAGGCCAATCTCGACTTGAGCGTGAGTTTGAATGTGCAAGCCACCCCCAACCCCAACTTCAGACGCATTGATGCGCGAGTTGATTGGATGTCTGGCGCCACCACGACATCGGTGTTGCAGCTCTCCACCGTCATGGGTCGCTACTGATGAAAGCGTCAAAAGGTTTTACGCTCATTGAGGTTTTGGTGGCCAGTGCCATTTTGGCTTTGATGGCGCTGATTTCTTGGCGCGGTTTAGATGGCATGTTCAAAGCCCAAACGGTGTTGCAAGCACGCAGCGATGCGTCTCAAACCTTGCAGGTGGGCTTGGCCCAATGGCGCACTGATTTAGACAACCTCACCACTTTGCAAAACACCCCTGCGCTGGATTGGGATGGTCGGGTGCTTCGCATCACGCGACTGCATTCGCAAGATCCGAAGGCCGGCGCGCAAGTGGTCGCTTGGACTTTGGGCAATGGTCAATGGACGCGCTGGCAATCTGCGCCCATCACACAAAGCAATGCGTGGTCACAAGCTTGGGCGCAGGCCCAAATTTGGGGTGAATCCGCTGGCAATATCACAGCCAATTCAAACCAAGAAGTTCTGATTCACCCTCTGCGCAATTGGCAAATTTATTACCACCGCGATGGCGCATGGAGCAACCCTCTGTCGAGTGCCGTGGTTGGCAACTCTAACAACAGTGCAGCGCCAAACAACACCAACAGCAATCCACTCAACTTGCCTGAAGGTGTGCGGTTGGTGCTCGAATTAACAGACGACGCACAAATTCAAGGCAAAGTGACTCTGGACTGGGTTCGTCCCACTTTCTCGGTGGTGAAGCAATGACCGAGCGCCCTAAGCTGATGGCTTCAAAGCACTCCCACACGCAAAGCGGTGTGGCCTTGATCAGCGCCATGTTGGTGGTGACCTTGGTGGCCACCTTGGCCAGCGTGGCGCTGTGGCAGCAGTGGCGGCATGTGGAAGTTGAAAGCGCTGAACGGCACCGTGTGCAAGCCTCTTGGCTGCTCAACGGCGCCTTCGATTGGACGCGCCTGATTTTGCGAGAGGATTCACTGGCCGGTGTGGCAGGCGCCGCGCTTTCGTCTTCTGGCGGTCAAGTGAGTTCAAGCGGCGGCGTTGACCACTTGGGTGAGCCTTGGGCCCTACCTTTGAAAGAGGCCAAGCTCTCCACCTTTTTGTCGCAAGACCAACAACTTCGAGAGGGCGATCCAGAAGTCTTTTTGTCGGGTCAAGTCACCGATGCGCAAAGCAGAATCAATTTGGCCAACTGGATTGAAAACAGCGATGCCAAAAAACCTGGCCGGCTGTCCGATGCCATGCAATTGACCTTGGTCAGACTCTTCGTTGCCCTTGGTTTGCCGGGGGCCGAGTTGGAGGTGTTGGCCCGCGAGTGGCTTGCAGCCTCAGAAGCTGCGCGCCTCAGATCGCTAAGCAGCAACCCCAATGGCACGCAGAGCGCTGGAGGGCAAGGCCTGTCCGCCCTGCTGCCCCAACAAATTTCGCAATTGCAATGGCTGGGTCTGAGCCGCGAAACCCTGCTCAGTTTGGCCCCCCATCTGAGCATCCTGCCCGAACCCACTCCCTTGAACCTGAACACTGCCAGCGCCGAAGTCATTTACGCCTCAGTGCCCGGCCTTGACTTGGCCAGCGCTCAAAAATTTGTCCAACTGCGGGGTCGATCACACTTTGGCAATTTGACTGAGGCCGCCCAAGCGCTGGGCGTCAAAACCCTGGAACCCAGCAAATTTTCCTTGGGGACGCGTTATTTTGAAGTTTGGGGCCGTTTACGGATGGAAGACCGTACCCAAGATGAAACTGCCCTGATTTTGAGAGATGCGGGCAATACAAGCTTTGTCTGGCGTCAAAAAATTGCAGGAATAATGTCTTATTCCAACCCAGAGTCGCTCCTACAATCAAGTCAGCCATGAGTACTCAAGTTTTCACTCTGCCACTGAACGCCACGCTCAGTGCCAATGACCACCTCACCGTCTTGCCAACGCAAGTGGTGGGCGCGCGTGACAAAGAAGTGTGGGCCGTGGTGCCTGCTGCGGCTTTGTCATGGCATTGGGTCAACCTGCCCAGTGGCTTACAAAAACAAAACAACCGGCTTTTGCCCGCACTCCAAGGCCTGATGGAAGAGATGTTGCTGGACGAACCCGAAGCGGTTCACCTGGCACTGCAACCCGGTTGGCAATCTGGCGCGCCCGCTTGGGTGGCCGTTTGCAACAAAGCTTGGCTGCGCCAGCATCTCCATCAATTGCAAAGCTCGGGGCACATGGTGCACCGCATCGTGCCTGAATGGGCCCCTGCCCCTTTCACATTGCCCCATGCCGCGCAAGCTTGGGTCAGCGGCGTTCCAGAAGACGCATGGCTGTGGGTCAGTGATTCACAAGGTGCGTGGCGCTTGCCGCTGCAAGCCGGCTTCAAGCTGTGGGCGGAGCGCTTGAGTGCCCTGTCCAACGATGACGCCGCCGCCTTCACCCAACTTCTCATTCAAGCAGAACCTGCCGTTTCAGAACTGGCACAAAAATCATTGCAAACTTTGCAAAGCTTGTTCACTGGCAAAGCTGCAGAGGCCCTCGCCTCTTGGCGCATTGCAGTGACACCTGCGGCAGAACGTTATGCCCAAGCTGCAGCTTCACAATGGGATTTGGCACAGTTTGAATTTGCAGCCCATGGCACCGCCAGATGGCTGCAAAGCATGCAAAGGGCCTGGCAAAAGTTTGCGCACGAAACTGCGTGGCGGCCTGTACGCTGGAGTTTGGCGGTGCTCATTGCCGCCCAGTTTGTCGGGCTCAATGTGGCAGCCTGGCAGCTCAATGCGAAGGTCAAGCAGCAGCGCGACTTTCAAAAAAATATCCTGACGCAAACATTTCCCAATGTGCCGGTGGTCGACATCCCACTGCAAATGGCCAGAGAGTTAGAGCGTTTGCAACGCAATGCGGGCAGCTTGAACGCCAAGGATTTGGAATCGGTGCTGCAAGCCATCGGCATGGCGTTGGCAGACGGACAGAACATCAGTGGCATCCAATTTTCTGGGCAAGGCGCTGGCGAAGTTCGGTTGCAGGGCTTGCAGTTGTCTAGCGCGCAACAGGCCGAATTTATTCGCGTGCTTCGCGCCCAGGGCTATGACGCTCAAGTCAATGGCGCTCAGTGGCGCGTTGTGAGCAGCCAAGGCAACAAGGGGGGCGCATGAACTCAGAATGGCTGAAGCGCTTGATGGCCTTGCCTGACAAAGACCGTCAGCGCTTGAAATACCTGGCGCTCGGTCTTTTCTTGAGCTTGCTGTGGTTTTGGAACATTGCGCCCGCTTTGAAAACTTATCGGGAAGCGCCTCAGCAATTGGCACAACTCGAGTTGCAATCGCACTATTTGAAGTCTTTGCAAACCCAAGCAGTTGCTTTGCAAAAGGCGCCTCGCATGAACGCCCAAAATGCCAGCGCAGCACTCCAGCAAACTGCCACCGAAATTTTGGGCAGCAGCGCCAAGCTCAATTTAGAAGCGGGGCGTGCCACACTCAATTTGACGCCAACATCGGCAGACACGTTGGCGCAGTTTTTGGCAAGCGCCAGAGTCAAGGCCTATGCTTTGCCTGTTGAGGCGCAACTGCAAAAAACCAAAACGGCCGATCAAGCGCTTTGGCGCGGCACTTTAATTTTGAGTTTGCCCACGCAGTAATTTGCTCAAGACCTATGAAATTACTGAAGCCTTCATTGCCCTCTTTTTCTGTCAGTGCCAGAAGAAAAACTGCGGCTGCTGATTCATCACGTGCCACAACTTGGGGGCTGGTGGGTGCTTTGGTCGGCGCCTTTTTGGCTTTGTTGATGAACTTGCCCGCACCGTGGCTGGCCCAAGGCTTGTCTGAAATTTCCAAGGGCCAACTTCAATTGCAAGAAGCGCAAGGCTCAGTTTGGAACGGTTCAGGTAAATTGGTGCTTACCGGTGGCACGGGCAGCCGTGATGCTTTGGCGCTGCCGGGCCGAATTCTTTGGCACTTGAATGTTTCTTTCAACACCAGCCGCTGGCCCACTTTCCATTTAAACGTGCAAGCATCGTGCTGCATGGCGCAAGCAGTTCGCATTCAACTCACACCGGCCAACACCTTCCAAACTTGGCGGTTGCAAGCAGATGATCACCGCTCTGAATGGCCTGCCCAATGGCTCAGTGGTTTGGGTGCACCGTGGAACACCCTTCAACCAGAAGGCACGCTGGTTCTGGAAACCAAGCAATTGGTGCTGCACTATGCAAGCAACCAAACTCAGCTGCAAGGCAGCCTGCATTTAACGGCTCAAGACTTGTCTTCCAAACTCAGCACCCTTAAGCCCATGGGCACCTATGTGTTGAGTTTAGCCAATGCCAATTCTGCCAACGACGCTTCTGCAAAGGACACTTCTGCCAACACCACTTCTGCCAATGCGTCGCCGCAGCTCACCTTGCGCACGCAATCGGGCAGCTTGTTGTTGAGCGGCCAAGGTCAGTGGCAAGGCACTCAATTTCAATTTCGGGGCGAAGCCTCTGCTGTGCCTGAGCACGCAGCCGCTTTGTCAAATTTGCTGAACATCATTGGACGGCGCCAAGGGGCGCGCAGTTTGCTTTCATTAGGTTGAACATCATGGCCACTCGCATTGACGCTACTCACACATTGCATTTGCTCAAGCCGCTGCCGCGCTGGCGCTTGACGCAGGGCTTGCGTTTCAGTTTGTATCTAAGTTTGTATTTAAGTTTGGGTGTCAGCCTGCTTGACTTGATGCACTCAGCGCAAGCACAAACGCCCAGTCCTGAACCAGACAAAAAGTCGGAGAGAAAAAACACGGCCGCCAAACCCTCGCGCGAGCCTGTCACGCTGAACTTCAGCAATGCAGACATTGATGCAGTGGCCAAAACACTGGCCACTTTGTCAGGCCACAACGTGGTGGTCGACCCGCGCGTCAAAGGCACTATCACACTCACCAGCACCGTCCCTGTGGCACCGGCCCAAGCGCTGCGCTTGTTTGCAGCGCAGCTGCGCACGCAAGGCTATTCATTGGTGGAGTCGGCGGGGCTTTATTTGGTGGTGCCAGAGGCCGATGCCAAGCTGCAAAGTGGCGGCGTGTCGGCAGGCGCTGTGCCCGCCTCGAATGGCCAAATCGTGACGCAAATTTTTCAGCTCAACCACGAGAATGCCAACAACCTGGTGCCCATCCTTCGGCCCTTGATCAGTCCCAACAACACCCTCAATGTCAACCCTGGTACCAATGCTTTGGTGATCACTGACTATGCAGACAACCTGCAGCGCTTGGCGCGCATCATTGCGGCTTTGGATGTGGCAAATGCCACGGGTGTAGAGGTCATTCACCTGAAATATGCGCTGGCCACCGACTTGGTGCCCATGCTGCAACGCTTGCTCGATTCGGGCGCCGCCACACCCAACGCTGCCCCTGCGGCAGGCCAAGGCGATGCAACTTTCAAGACCACCGTCATGGCGGAAGCCAGAAGCAACTCGCTCATTTTGAGGGCCGCCAATGCGGCGCGCATGGCATTGGCTAGGTCGCTGGTGACCCAACTCGATCGCCCCTCTGATGCTGGCCCCAATGCCGCCAGCGGCAACATTCATGTGGTGTATTTGAAGAACGCCGATGCCACCAAATTGGCAGTCACATTGCGTGCAGCACTCACCGCGCAAAACAGCAACACCCCAGGCACTCCACCCAACATCAGCAGCAGCACAGCCAGCAATCCAAACACACCCGCCGGTGCCAATGCCAGTTTCAACACGGCGGGTGGGCAGCCTTCAACCGGCGGACAAATTCAAGCCGACCCCTCGACCAATTCCTTGATCATCACGGCACCCGAACCGCAATATCGCCAACTGCGCGCCGTCATTGACAAACTCGATGCTCGTCGGGCGCAAGTCTTTGTCGAAAGTTTG
>JBIKOZ010000057.1:0-7626 GCA_044357745.1 Limnohabitans sp.
AAGCAATAGACGATCAGAGCGCCTTGTCCAGCGACCCAAAACGAAAATGGCCAGCCAAAAAAGGTGAACGTCAAATCACGCGCAAAATACAAAAGCACAAAGGTCACAGAGAACCAAAGGACCAGCAGCAGCCCCGTGATTCTCAAGTTCTTGCTCCAGTATTCCTGGTGCCTTGCAGTGAGTTGCATCTTCATCTCCTTATTGTTAAAAAAACATCAACATTCACAACTAAAATTTTGAGCCACCCTGTGTGGCTGCTGCTCTCAAACAGGTGCGTCTAATTTCAGCCCTGTTTCCCTCTCGAGTTGGGCAGCCACTTTGGGCTCGAAACCCTTCAGGTGCCGCATCACCGCATAGGCCTCTTCGGGCCGACCCAGCTCCATGTGAACCCGCGCCATTTGGTACCAAGCAAAGGGGCTCATCGATTGCAGCTCCGTGTTGCGCTTGAAGGCCACCAGGGATTCTTCCAGCCTTCGCTGACGAACCAGCACCAAACCCAAGCCATACCAGGCGCGGTCTAATTTTTCATCCAACTGAAGCGCAGCTTTGAATGCGACTTCAGCCTCTTGGCTTCGGCCAAGCTCTTCACACACAAATCCGACATTGAAGTGCGCATTGGCGTTGCTAGGTGTTTGAGCCAGTGCACGCTCAAAATAGCTCAAGGCTTGCACCAAACGGCGATGGCTCAACTCTTCGTAAGCAAGGCTATTGAGCGCTAAAGCATCAGCAGGATTGATCTCTAGAATTTCTTGAAAGACATCATGGGCTTGGGCGCGCAGGCCAAACACCAAGAGGGTCTTGGCCTTGAATTTCAACCAAAGGCATTTGCTGCGAAAGGCAGTGTTTGAGTTGGCAGGTGAAATGTGGGTGTTCACTGACATGCCGCGATTCCCATTTCGAGGCACATTTCAATTTTCATTTGCACCACCAAAACCCAAGCAATGATGAGCCAGCTGCTGGTGGCCAAAGGAATGTGCTGGTCCAAGATCAGCCTAGGGCTGATTTTGCGAGTGATCCACAGCGCGGGTTTGGAAGCCACGTCCAGCAATTGCCAGAAAACATTGTTGTCTCGGTTCGGCCCAGCCAACAATCCCAGCAAGAATCGCCCGACGATGAACATGAGCGAAAGCTCAATCAAACTCTTGGCAATGACAACTGCTAGCAGCATAGGACTTTCTTGACTGAGGTCAATTTAATCGTCGGATTCTATTAACTAGCTGTATCCCCGCCAAATCAAACGTAAATCCCCTTTACAAAATGTGTAAATACGTAGTCTTTTCACTTCTGCGGAGGCTTCATTCGAGAAAAATAGTTTTCTGACTTCTACCTTACAGAATTTGCCACCATCGAATGAAGCTGTAAGGTCTCAATATGAGGGAAAACACTGAGATCACTGAGTCTGATTATTTGCGGTGTGACGAAGGCTTGAAGGTGGAGGCGCTTAAAAAAAGGATCATGACAACATGCCGTTGACGCCTCTGACGATGGCCGCCGCGTCCACGCCAAAATAATTGCGCAAGGCAGCGCGAGTGTCGCTCCGACCAAATCCATCTGTGCCCAAGGTTTTAAAAGCTCGGTCCACTGGCACAAAAGCTCTCACGCATTCAGTCACAGCGCAAACATAGTCTGAGGCCGCCAATACGGGGCCTTTGCGTTTCGACAGCAAGCTTGTGAGGTAAGGCACCGCCTGCGGACTTTGGCCAGTGCAAGTTCGGCCATCACGGGCCAACTCACTCCAACTTGTCACGCTGATCACTTCGACCTCGATGCCTTGTGCAACCAAAGTCTTGGCGGCAATCAGCACTTCTAACAAAATGGCGCCAGACCCCATCAGCGTCACATGCTGTTTTGCAGCGCCATTTTCAGGCGTGAAGTTAGCAAATTGATAAGCCCCGCGCAGCACGCCTTGGGCGTTTTCCAGCGAGATGTCTGGATTTCCGTAGTTCTCATTCATTAAGGTGACGTAATAAAAAACATCGACCTGTTGCTCTACCATTTCGCGCATACCTGCATCCAAAATGATGGCCAACTCGCCTGCAAAAGCAGGGTCATACGCTTTGCAATTGGGAATGGTTGCAGCCACCAAATGACTGCTGCCATCTTGATGCTGCAAACCTTCGCCACCCAATGTCGTTTTGCCAGACGTTGCGCCCAACAAAAAGCCTCTGGCTCTCTGATCAGCAGCAGCCCAAATGGCATCTCCCACCCTCTGAAAGCCAAACATGGAGTAATAAATATAAAAGGGCAACATGGCAAAACCGTGCACACTGTAGCTGGTTGCAGCGGCGGTCCAACTTGCAAGCGCACCAGCTTCGCTGATGCCCTCCTCTAAAATTTGGCCGTCCAATGCTTCTCGGTAACTCAGCACAGAGCCAATGTCTTCTGGCGCATAACTTTGCCCCACACTGCTGTAGATGCCCACTTGCTTGAACAGATTGGCCATTCCAAAGGTACGCGCTTCATCGGCCACGATCGGAACCAAGCGCTGTCCCAAGACAGGGTCTTTTAACAAGTTGGCCAACATGCGCACAAATGCCATGGTTGTGCTCATCTCTTTGCCATCTGCTGCAATCGCAAACTGGGCATATGCCGATAAGGCTGGAACAGGCAAAGACGCGCAATGCGTCTCGCGTTTTGGCATGCTGCCACCCAAGTCTTGTCTATGTTTTAACAGGTATGACATCTCTGCACTGTTGGGCGCAGGTTTGTAAAACGCTAAACTTTTTGCTTGTTCATCTGTGATTGGCAAATCGAATCGGTTGCGGTATTCAATCAATTCTTGTTCATCAAATTTCTTATGGCTGTGCGTGGTCATCTTTCCTTGACCGGCGCTGCCCATGCCAAAGCCTTTTTTGGTGTGCGCCAAGATAACAACTGGCTGTCCCTCATGCGCAAGCGCGGCAGCATAAGCCGCATAAATCTTCACAACATCGTGGCCGCCGCGTTTTAAGCGATCGATTTGCTCGTCTGTCATTCCCTCTGCTAAGCGTTTCAAATCTTCGTTTTGGCCAAAGAAATTTTCGCGGTTGTAACGCCCATTTTTCGCAGCAAATGTTTGCATTTGCCCGTCGACAGTTTCGGAAACAGCTTTCAGTAAAGCACCCGTGGTGTCGCGCGCAAACAAACCGTCCCAGTCACTCCCCCACACCAACTTGATGACCTTCCAACCTGCGCCAGAAAATAATTTTTCCAGTTCATCGATGATTCGCCCGTTCCCTCGCACGGGGCCATCTAAGCGCTGTAAATTACAGTTCACCACCCACACCAGGTTGTCCAGTCGTTCGCGTGCCGCCAAGGTCAAAGCACTCATGCTCTCGGGTTCGTCCATTTCACCGTCACCAAAGACACCCCAAACCTTGCGGCCTTCGCACTGCAACAAATTACGGTGCGTCAAATAGCGCATGAAACGAGCGTGGTAAATAGAACTGATAGGCCCCAGCCCCATAGACCCTGTTGGAAACTGCCAAAAATCGGGCATCAACCAAGGATGCGGATAACTCGACAGTCCGCGCGCGCCGACTTTTTCCGAATTGATTTCTTGGCGATAGTGCAGCAGGTCTTCTTCCGTTAAACGCCCCTCCAGAAATGCCCGCGCATAAACACCCGGCGCACTGTGCGGTTGAAAAAACACCAAGTCGCCGCCTTGCTCTCGGGTGCGCGCTTGAAAGAAATGGTGAAAACCAGTTTCAAACAAATCTGCAACGCTCGCATAGCTTGCAATGTGCCCACCCAATTCACCATAGGCTTGGTTAGCGCGAACAACCATGGCCAATGCGTTCCAACGCATGATGGACGTTAAGCGCTCTTCAATTTGAATGTCGCCAGGAAACTCCGGTTGGTCGTCAACAGAAATAGAGTTGGCATAGGGCGTGTTGAGGTCGGGTTGCCAACCTGTTCTGAGCTGCCGCGCAACCGCAGTCAAACTGTTCAAAATTTGATTTACTCGCTCAGGCCCCTCCGTTGCAAGCAAAGATAACAAGGCATCTCGCCACTCCGCGGTTTCTTCGGGATTGGCGTCTTTGGCGAATGGGGTCAGGTCAAATGGAGCGTTCATGTACAGAACTTTAATTGCCATGTGACAGAATAGGCTGTCAATTTCATCTATTAAATAAGTTATTTAAAGCATAAAATGCCAAATAAATTGAATTGGCAGCATATGAATTTAGATAAAACAGATTTACGCATATTGGACAATCTGCAAAGAGACGGAAGTTTGACCAACGTTGAGCTCGCTCGAAAAATCGGCCTCTCGCCATCCCCTTGCCTTGCGCGGGTCAAGACATTGGAGGCCGCAGGCGTGATTGAAAAATACGTGGCACTGGCAAACGCAAGTGCTTTGGGTTTGGGCCTCACTGTTTTTATTTCAATCAGCCTGAAGACCCAAAGTAAAGAAGCCTTAGCCAGCTTCGAAGCCCATATTGCCCAACATGATGAAGTGATGGAGTGCTATCTGATGACGGGCGACAGCGACTACTTATTACGGGTGGCGGTGAAAGACATCCAAGCGCTCGAAAAATTTATATTGGAGCAACTCTCACCCATTCCGGGTGTCGAGAAAATTAGATCCAGTTTTGCGCTCAAGCAAGTGCGCTATAAAACTGCGCTTCCACTTTTTTTAGGGCCGTAAAAAAACGCTGATGAAAGACCAGCCCACATAAACCACCAGTTTACTTTTACACTTCTCCCCTGTTTCTTAGCCAAGGATTTTTTATGTCGCGCAAAGTCATCATTACCTGTGCCGTCACTGGTGCCATTCATACGCCCAGCATGTCGCCACATTTGCCTGTGACTGCTAAAGAAATTGCTGACGCCGCACTGGGCGCCGCCAAAGCGGGCGCAGCCATTGTTCATTTGCATGCGCGCAACCCGGTAGACGGCAGTCCTTCGCAAGACCCGGAGCTGTTCACGCCGTTCTTGAAAGAAATCAAAGAGAAAAGTAATGTGGTGATCAACCTCACCACAGGCGGCGCACCAACGATGACCATTGCCGACCGACTACGCCCCGCTCACCACTTCAAGCCAGAAGTTGCCTCACTGAACATGGGCTCCATGAACTTTGGCCTCTACGACATGCTGAAGCGCTTCAAAAACTTTAAGCACGACTGGGAAGTACCTTACCTTGCCAACAGTGACGACCGTGTGTTTAAAAACACCTTCAAAGATATTGCGCACATATTGCAATCGTGCAGCGATAACCAAACGCGCTTTGAGATTGAGTGCTACGACATTGGTCATCTTTATACCGCTGCGCACTTTATTGACAGAGGCTTGATCAAAGCCCCGTTCTTAATTCAATCTGTCTTTGGCATCTTGGGCGGCATAGGCCCACACCCTGAGGATGTGCTGCATATGAAACGCACAGCCGATCGATTGTTTGGCGATGCTTATGTATGGTCAGTTCTGGGTGCAGGACGCAACCAAATACCCATCGCGACGCAGTCTGCCGCCATGGGCGGCAATGTGCGGGTTGGCTTGGAAGACTCGTTGTGGGATGGCCCAGGCAAACTGGCCGAGTCCAATGCAGACCAAGTGACACGCATACGCAAGATCATCGAAGGACTTTCACTGGAAGTTGCAACCCCAGATGAAGCCCGTCAAATTTTGCAGCTCAAGGGCCACAAGAACGTTAACTTCTAAAGCAGCATGCGCATTTAGAAAGTCAACATACAACGCGGACAATGTCTGCGGCATATTTGAATTTCAATGAGTCTTGATGCGCGGTTGCCCACCAAGCGCTATCACATGGCAAAGTACGGCAACCCCCAAGGCTGCGATCAAAAATGTTTCGCTCATCCAGCCTGCGTCTAGGCTGAGGCCCACCGCAGCCACGCCAAGGGTTTGGCCAAAGAACAAGGTGCAGGCAAACAAGGTCACCGCCATGCTTCGCGCCTGCGGCGCCATTTGCGTGGCCTGGGTTTGCAATGTGTTGTGCAACATGTAAAAGCCCAGTCCCGCCATAGCGCATGCGCCCATGGCCAGAGCCGGCACATCGGCCAGCGCCAGAGTTGTCAAGCTCAGAACAATCAAACTACCGCCACACCAAGCCAAGCCTTTTTCACCCATCAGCGCCAGACTCTGACGTGCAAAATGGCTGTAGAGCAAACCCGCGGCGCCATAGAGCACCATCACGCCACCGGCCTGGGCCACCGATAAACCAAAATGATCGACCAAGCGGCTGGGCATGAACGCAAAGGTGCCGATGACCAACACCCCTTCCACCAAGGTAGCCCCCAACACCCACCGTACGCGCGGCACTGTGAACAAGCGCGCCATGTTTTGCCAGTAAAGCAACAGCGGTAATGGATGGGCTGGCGGCACAAAGCGCGGCTGAGTTTTCAATTGCAGCCACAGCAGCCACACCGACACCGCAAACACGGCACTCACACCGACAAAGGCATAACGCCAGCCCCAGTGCTGCGTGGCAAATCCGCCAAACCACTGGCCCATCATCATCCCAGTGATGGTGGCACCCATGAGTCGGGCCAAAGCCTCTTGCCTTTGTTCATAGGGAACCTGATCACCCACCCACGCCAGCGACATTGGAATGATGCCCGCAGCTGCGGCGCCCATGGCGGCGCGGGCCAACACCAACATATCAAAATTGGGTGCCAATGCCGTGAGCAGGCACAACAGCGCACAGGCCAGGCTAGACGCGCCAATCACGCGCAGTTTGCCAATGCGCTCACCCAAGGGGCCATAAAAAATTTGGAACAACCCATAAGCCACGGCGGCAGATGCAATGACGGCCGATGCCTCGCCGGTGGTCACGGCAAACTCTTGCCCCAACCCCACCAGCATCGCGTCACACATGCGCATAGAAGCCATGCTGGCAAATGCCGACAAAGCCACCAACCGAACTGGCGAAGCGTTGATCAGCGTCATGTGCTGCCGCACTCACAGCAAATGTTGGAGGCTGAGCAATTTAATTGAAAGCTTAGGAGGCGCAATTTGTTTAATGCGTGACGCAGGGTGGATGTTGAATGCATGGGCCTTATTGTCCCACTGATCGGTAATGCCGATGCTTTGAATTGCCTTATTCTTGAAACTGTCAAAGGCTCACACCATAATGGATCAGATGGTGTCCAAGGAGTGTCATGTTTTCGATTTTTCGCAGTCTCCGGTGTTTGATGCTCCGCAATCAATCTCAACTATTTAGGCTGTTTGCAGTCTGGGTTTTTATGGGGACCATCGTTTCGGCCCAAGCTCAACCTGAACAAGCTTTGGGTGCTTGGCAGCTGAGCGCAGGTTGGCAGAATTACAGCGAACCGCAAATGAACTTGAAAGGCCCCGAGCTGGGCGTGCATTGGCAAAGCCAAGGATTAGGGCAGTACACCTTGGAAGCCGATGCGCATCTGGGCCTGCAAAACTACAGCAGTGTGCAGTCGGGGCGTTTGGACTCGGTGTTAAACCTTGACACCCGTTGGCGAGCTCTCAGAGCATTTAAAGCCCAACCGCAGTGGCATTACGGTTTGGCTTTGCACACCCATTCTAATTTTTTCCGCGGTACGACAAGTTTGGGCTTTGGGGGCTATGACCGCCTGTCTACCCAAGTGTGGCTACCTGTACGTTGGCATTCGGCCAGCGCACAGCCTTGGACAGTGGATGCGGGCTGGCTGTTGTGGGGAG